>CP141729.1:3000000-3219924 GCA_035621215.1 Oscillospiraceae bacterium MB08-C2-2
ACCAGATCAACAATGTTCTGGCTTTTCCCGGGATTTTCCGTGGTGTGCTGGATGCAAGAGCCAAAGAGGTCAACGATGAAATGAAAATTGCGGCGGCAAAAGCGATTGCAGACTTGGTCAGCGATGAAGAGCTTTCACCTGAGTTTATTATTCCCTCTGCGCTGGACCCAAAGGTTGCCCCAGCTGTTGCGGCGGCGGTTGCAAAGGCTGCGGCGGAAAGTGGAACAGCCCGGATTTGATTTCACCACATATTCAATAATAAAAGAGGATGCAGGCTTGTCTGCATCCTCTTCTTGCATAAAGTGCGCATAATCTATTGGCAGGCTCCCACAGCCGCCGCACAGGCAATGGAATACACCTTGCTCTGGTGGGAATCGGCCCGGGAGGTCAGCGCAATGGGAACACGAGCGCCCATGACCACGCCGCCCATCAAGCAGTCGCCCATATTCACCATTGCCTTCATAGCGGCGTTGCCGGCTTCTATGTTGGGCATCAGAAGAATATCGGCCTGACCAGCCACCGGGGAATCCACCCCTTTGTGGCGGGCGGCTTCGGCATTCAGCACTAGATCCATAGCGAGAGGGCCATCCACAATGCAGTCTCGAATCTGGCCCCGACGGTTCATCATGGTTAATAAGGCAGCATCGATTGTGGGAGGCATATCCGGGTTCACCAGCTCTACAGCGGCAATAGCGGCCACCTTAGGCTGTTTCACCCCCATAGCCGAAGCCATTTTGACTGCATTGGCAATGAGCTCGGCTTTGGTTTTTAGGTCCGGATACATCACCATGGCGCTATCTGTGATAAAAAGGGTGCGCCCGGTGGAAAGGCAGTGCATGGCCCCCACATGAGAGAGGGTTTTCCCGGTACGCAGTCCTTTTTCTCGATGAAGCACTGCCCGTAGCAGATCGGCTGTTTGGAGCAAGCCCTTCATCAGCATATCCGCTTCCCCTTGGCGCACCAGCTCCACCGCCAATGCGGCAGAGCGGATAGGGCCTTCCGATTGGATTACAGGCATACCGGTCAAATCCAAGCTGAGCCGGCGGGCAAGCTCTTGAATCGTGGTGGTATCTCCAATTAAAACAGGCAATGTTATGCCCAAATGCAAACTTTCATGAGCCGCCTTGAGAACCTCGTCGTCTTCGGCGGCTGCGATAGCCAGCCTTTGGGGAGAGCGGGTTTTCAATTGGGCGGTTAAGGCTTCTAAATTCATAAACAGATTTCTCCTTAAAGGCCCCACAGTAACAGGCTTCTATTCTTCCCAGTTGTGCCAGACATTCTGCACATCGTCGTTATCTTCCAACATATCCAGCAGCTTTTCCATTTTGACTCTATTATCGTCATCCAGCCGCACATAGGTGGAAGGAACATATTCCGGCTCGGCGGATTCAAAGGTATAGCCTTTGGCCTCCAAAGCCTCACGGGTTTTTCCTACTTCATTGGGGGAGGTGAAAATTTCAACGGCCTCGGCTTCAATATCAAAGTCGATGGCGCCGCATTCCAAGCAGTCCTCCATCACTTTATCCTCATCCAGACCATTGTTTTCAATAATCAGTATGCCCTTGCGCTCAAATAAAAATCCAACGCTTCCGCTCTGGCCGAGATTACCGCCGTTTTTATCAAAATAATGGCGAAGATCACCTGCTGTGCGGTTGCGGTTATCGGTGAGGCACTCCACCATAACAGCCACGCCATTAGGGCCGTAGCCTTCGTAGGTGATGCTCTCGTAATTATCGTTATCCTTATCCCCGGCCTTTTTAATGGCCCGCTCAATGTTATCGTTGGGGACATTGAGCGATTTGGCTTTGGAAATCAAATCCCGCAGCTTGCCGTTGGCGATGGGGTCTGAGCCGCCCTCGCGAATGGCAACAGCCATTTCACGGCCGATCTTGGTGAAAATCTTGGCTCTCTGGGCATCGGTCTTGCCCTTTTTGCGTTTGATGGTGCTCCATTTAGAATGACCTGACATAAAAGAAATCGCCCTTTCCTAAAAAAATCTATTCATCGTCATCCAAATCCAGACTGTCAAAAAAGGATGGAGGCCGGGAGGAAGAAGCCTCCTGTGCCGGCGTAGATTTACTGGAGGAATCCGCAGCAGGGGTAATCATCAAAATCACCTTATCCCGCTTGAGGTCTATTTTGGTTCCTTCCTCCGGTAAAGTGGTGATAACAGTATCGGGGCTGATAGAAGGCTCTGCCTTTTCCAAGAATTCAAACTGAATGCCCAGCTCGGTGAGAATTACCATGGCCTCGCTGCGGGTTTTACCCACAAGTGCAGGAACCTCCAGCTCTTCTTTGCCTTTGCTGACAACCAGAGTAACATTGCCACGGTTGACCATTGCGGTTCCCTCTGTGGGAGATTGGCTGACCACAATGCCAGCTTCGTATATATCGTTGAATTCTTCCTTAATGACAAAATCAAAGCGTTCCTGATAGGCCTGATTGCTTTGAATATCCACCAGCTTTTTGCCCACAAACAGGGGGACGGCATTATCGGGGACAGCGGCGCCTGATTCTTCCTCCCAAAGGGAAGATTCTGCCGATGAAGAGGAATGGTTGCCCCTGATCGCATCAGCACCGTAATGAGTTACATAATACCACACTGCGCCAAAAAGGAAAAGTACCGTAACCACCAAAGCCAGCGCCACATATAAGATGTTGCGCAGGGTAAGCCGGTGCTTTTCTGCTCGTTCCTGAGCACGAATGCGGGCAAGCTCTTTTTTTTCACGGGCCAGATTGTCATAAACCATGGTGCTGTCGGATTCCCTTTGCAGCAGCTGGCCGGCCACACTGCCCACAACCTGTGTGCGCTGGTTGGTGGAAAGCTCCATCGCCTTTTGAACCGCATCGGAAATCGCCTGTGGAACATCAGTCAGCTCAGCCAGAGTGGCCAGAGGCCGATCCGGGCTGCGCATGATGGATTTAGGCGGAACAAAGCCGGTCAAAACCCGGTAAAGCAATGCGCCCAAGGCATAAACATCGGTCCAAGAGCCCTGCCAGCCGTTGGCGGAATATTGCTCGGGAGCGCTGTAGCCGTTGAACAGCTCTGCGCTCAGCTCGCTTTTTGCTGTGCGGGTGGCAGCCAGCGCAAAATCCCACAGGTAAAGCCTGCCCGCTTCATCGATGTAGATGGTGTAAGGGGAAAGACCCCGGTGGAGAGAGCCTTGTGCATGGATATTATCCACTGTATTCAGCAGAGGCATCATCAGCTTTTGAGTTTCCTCTAAAGAAAGCTTGCCCCCGTGATCGATGAGATAATCCTCCAGACTTTGTACACCCAGATCCTCATAGATGGCGTATACGGTGTTGTTGGCGCAGAAGGCATCCAGAATGGGAATCACCGCATCCGAAATGCTCAGTCTCCGAACCTCGTTGCAGAGATCCTGAAAATCCGACATCAACGCCTTGCACTGTGCACCCATGCCGGGAAGCGGCTCTAAAAAGCCGGTATCCGCTCGGCGGCCAGCTAAAGTGGTGGGGAAGTATTCCCGGATCCAAACCCGGCTTTTGCGCAGGCGGTCATAGCCTATGTAAGTGGCGCCCTCGCCGTTATAGCGATCCACACGCCCCAGCAGATAGCGGTCTTGCAGGCTGGTTCCCGGTGGGAGATAATCAGGGTTGTGAAAAGCGTGGTCGCCCTGATATTCACAAAACCCACAGCTTCCATCCTCCCGGAGAGGATTCATACAGCCCATGCAAAGGGATGTATCACTTTTATTCATGAAAATAATCACCCTTCAAAACAGTTCCCTGCTGTGCTCAAAATACTCCGAGCCGCAGGATAAGAATGCAGTATTGCTTGGTTTCAGTTCCCGGTATGCAAAGATTCAATAATGTTGCAGATCAATTCTGCCTACAAAAAAAGCCGTCACAACCGCTTAGTTTATCATACAATGTTTACGTGCCTTTTTCAAGTTTCGAATGGTGACAAACAGTTATGGAAAAATGAAAAAGCTCGTCTGCCCATGGTATGCAGCCGGAGCAGCAGGAGCGGGCTTTGGTCAATAGGCCAACCGGCCAAGGCATCGCAGATAAGAAAATGGATATATGGTGTAAACGATGCATCTGTCTAAAAGCTTATAGGCAATAAATATGTCCATATGATTATCAAGGGAAAATACAAAAGGACCATGGCGAATTGTAACATGCGCTTTAAAATTTTTCAAATAAAATTTTATGCGTAGCCATGCGGGTTTGAGTGAAAAGAGCAGCTGCAATTTTCGGAAATTCACTAAAGTGGATTAAAGTTATGCCGGATGATTCCCGATAATACTAATGAAAGCGGTGCAGAGAGCCGCACAGCAAAACAAAACCCGGCTTGGATAAAGGATTTATCAGGGCTGCGGGGTTTAGAAGGCGTATTTATAGAAGGACTATCGCAAGGAGGAAAAAACCAATGATTATTCAGCATAATATTTCTGCTCTGAATGCCCAAAGACAGTTGGGCATAAACAATTCTAGTTCTGCCAGCAATTTGGAAAAGCTTTCTTCCGGTTATAAGATCAACCGTGCTGCCGATGATGCCGCCGGTCTTGCCATCTCAGAAAAAATGAGAGGCCAGATTCGGGGCTTGGCTATGGCCGAAAGCAATGCCCAGAACGGTATCTCTCTGATCAAAACAGCAGAGGGTGGCCTTAACGAGACCCATGCCATTCTCCAGAGAATGAGAGAATTGGCAGTGCAGTCTGCCAACGGTACTTATGATGACGAAGTGGATCGCCTGAATATTAATAAGGAAGTCAGTGCCCTCAAGCTGGAAATTGACCGTATCGCTGCTTCCACCAATTATAACGGCATCAGCCTCTTGGATGGTTCCTTGGGCGGTGAGGTTATGAAAACAAAATCCGCTGCTTTGGAAGGGGTCGGCATTAAAAGTGCGGCTACTTTCGTCATGACAGGAACTAAGGTCGCCTCCGGCACCACCGTTAATTTGGTTGTGCGCCATAGCGGAACGGCCAAAGGAATTGCCTTACAAGTGGGTACCGAAACCATTACTGGTAAAACATCGGATGGCAACACCTATACTTTTAGCACAACTGATGGGGCTATCTTCACCTTGGCACAGGCTGCGGGTGTTTTTAAGTCTGATAGCACAGTTGGCGGCGTTATCACCGGAATGAAGGTAAATGCAGGCGGTGATACTCTTAATTATAGTGATCTCATGGTTGCAAAGGCTGCCTCTGAATTATCCTTCCAAATCGGGGCCAACGGCACTGCCGATCAGCAGGTGGGTCTCAAGGTCTTTAATATGTCTACCGCTTATATTGGAGACAGGGAAAGCGGAAATTACATCAATGATGTGACGGTTACTGTACAGGACGATGCCAATGCGGCTATCGGCGTTATTGACAAAGCCATCAATCAGGTTTCTACCCAGCGTGCAGGCCTTGGTGCTCTGCAAAACCGTTTGGAGCACACCATCAACAACTTGGGCGTAACACAGGAAAACCTGCAGGCTGCTGAAAGCACCGTCCGTGATGTAGACATGGCGAAGGAGATGATGGAGTTCACCAAAAACAACATCCTTTCGCAGGCCGCACAGGCTATGCTGGCACAGGCAAACCAGCTTCCTCAGGGCGTGCTTCAGCTGCTTCGGTAAGTGTGGGTGCCTCATCTATATTATTTATGCAACCAAAAGTGGGCGGATTCTTTCTGCCCGCTTTTTTTGTCCTATTCTCTCTAAAGTGCGAGATGGATCGCCCGATATACAGTGTATAGAAGGTCTATCTTCTGTATCAGGCAATATTACCGCGCAGATATTACCTGATAGCTCCTGACCGGCTGACGGAACAGCTGGGGGGCTGGGACAATATACAAAAAACCTTAGAAAATCACAAGGAGGAATTTCGTATGATTATTCAACACAATATTTCTGCTCTGAATTCCCACAGACAGCTTGGCATCAACAATGCCAGCACTGCAAAGAATCTGGAGAAGCTCTCATCCGGTTATCGGATCAACCGTGCCGGTGACGATGCCGCCGGTCTTGCTATCTCTGAAAAAATGAGAGGCCAGATCCGTGGTCTTGAAATGGCCACCCAGAATGCCCAGAACGGCGTATCCCTGATTCAGACAGCAGAGGGCGGCCTCAATGAGACCCATGCCATCCTGCAGAGAATGAGAGAGCTGGCTGTTCAGTCTGCCAACGGCACCTATGACGATGACGTTGACCGTCTCAATCTGGATGAAGAAGTTCAGGCTCTGAAAGCTGAGATTGACCGCATCGCTGAGTATACCTCCTACAACGGCATTAAGCTGCTGGATGGCTCTTTGGGCGGCAAGGAGGTGGCTTCTGCTGGTGATGTTCGGACTGCAATCGGTGGTTCTGCTGCTGCTGCTGTGACCATTGTTCTCAATTCTGGTGCTGGGGCTCAGGCTCTTTCCGGAAAAACCGCTACTCTTATTATGCGCAGCGGTGGTAAGTATGCTCTTCAGGTAGACGGCAAGACCTATTCTATGGGCACTGGCAATGCTTTTAAGGTAGGCACTGGTGCCGATGATACTGTTATTTTGGGAACTGGCTTTGCAGCCTCTACCAAAGCGGGTGTTATCACAGGCGTTGAGTTAACTGCTGCTGGTGCTGACTATTCCAATGCCATGGTGGGCAACAAAGCCTCCGAGCTGACCTTCCAGATCGGAGCCAACGGCACAGCCGACCAGAAGGTTGGCCTCCATGTGGATAACATGGCCACCGGCTATCTGGGCAACGCTACCGATGGTTATGTAGCGGCTGTTTCGGTTGCTTCTCAGACCTCTGCTAATGCTGCTATCGGCACCATTGATGCAGCTATCAACCAGGTTTCCACCCAGCGTGCAGGTCTTGGTGCTCTCCAGAACCGTTTGGAGCACACCATCAACAACCTGGGCGTAACACGGGAGAATCTGCAGTCTGCTGAAAGCTCTATCCGTGATGTAGATATGGCAAAAGAAATGATGGATTTCACTAAGAACAACATCCTTTCTCAGGCTGCTCAGGCAATGCTGGCTCAGGCCAATCAGCTGCCTCAGGGTATCCTCCAGCTGCTCCGGTAATTATTATCTTGACTTTTGCAGGCGCCGGAAGTGGAAAAAGGAAATGACCCTTCCGGCAGGTCTGCGGCTTTTGTATAGACTTAACACACTTACAAGGAGGAACATTTCATGATTATTCAACACAATATTTCCGCCCTGAATTCTCACAGACAGCTTGGCATCAACAATGCCAGCACTGCAAAGAATCTGGAGAAGCTTTCTTCCGGTTACCGGATCAACCGTGCCGGTGACGATGCCGCCGGTCTTGCTATCTCTGAAAAAATGAGAGGCCAGATCCGTGGCCTTGAAATGGCAACCCAGAATGCCCAGAACGGCGTATCCCTGATTCAGACAGCAGAGGGCGGCCTCAATGAGACCCATGCCATCCTGCAGAGAATGAGAGAGCTTGCTGTTCAGTCTGCCAACGGCACCTACGATGATGACGTTGACCGTCTCAATCTGGATGAAGAGGTTCAGGCTCTGAAGGCTGAGATTGACCGTATCGCCACCTACACCTCCTACAACGGCATTAAGCTGCTGGATGGTTCTTTGGGCGGTAAGGCTGGTTCTGCCGCAATGGCTGATGTAGGCCTTGGTGCCTTGAATACCAACTACACTATTGCTGGTGGTACTGGTTTTGCATCAGGGGCATCTTACAGCGGCTCCGCTACTTTTATTATCCGGGAGAATGATGTTCTGGTTCAGGTTGCGGGGATGAGCGGTGTTCAAAAGGTTACCAAGGCTGCTGCTGCTTTTGCCTTTAAAGATGCACAGGGTGCTACTATTACAGCTAGCGTAAACTCCACCGCCATGAAGGAAGGCGTTGTTTCTGGATTCAAGTGGTCTTATACAGCAGTTGCCGATGGTACGGCTATTGATGGTGCTACTGACACTGCTGACCTTTCTGGAGTAATGGTTGCTAACAAAAATTCTGAGCTGACCTTCCAAATCGGAGCCAACGGCACCGCTGACCAGAAGGTGGGTCTCCATGTGGATAACATGTCTACCATGTATCTGGGCAACACAGACGATGGCTATGTGATGGATGTATCGGTTACAACCCAGACCTCTGCTAACACTGCTATCGGCACCATTGATGCAGCTATCAACCAGGTTTCCACCCAGCGTGCAGGCCTTGGTGCTCTCCAGAACCGTTTGGAGCACACCATCAACAACCTGGGTGTAACACGGGAGAATCTGCAGTCTGCTGAAAGCTCTATCCGTGATGTAGACATGGCAAAAGAAATGATGGATTTCACCAAGAATAACATCCTTTCTCAGGCTGCTCAGGCAATGCTGGCTCAGGCCAATCAGCTGCCTCAGGGTATCCTCCAGCTGCTCCGGTAATTTCAGTTATTTCAAAATTCTCACTGTTGAAAGAGCTTTCGCTGCGCTTGCAGCGGAGGCTCCTTTGCGTGTGAAAAAATTATCTAATGTAGCTGCTCAAGTGAATAACAAATCGGACGAAATATGTAAGGAAGACGTAGAAGTATTTTACATTTGCGTCGGGCCCTTCGGTATATTTTGCGCGGATATACTGGTTGGCCGCAGGCTTGTCGACTGTGAGGAGAAAATGGAAATGAACCTCCAGCCGCTTTATATGTTTTATTTCTATAGACCTATTACAAGGAGGAAAAAGTATGATTATTCAACACAATATTTCTGCTCTGAATTCCCACAGACAGCTTGGCATCAACAATGCCAGCACTGCAAAGAATCTGGAGAAGCTTTCTTCCGGTTACCGGATCAACCGCGCTGGTGACGATGCCGCCGGTCTTGCTATCTCTGAAAAAATGAGAGGCCAGATTCGTGGTCTTGAAATGGCAACCCAGAATGCCCAGAACGGCGTATCCCTGATTCAGACAGCAGAGGGCGGCCTCAATGAGACCCATGCCATCCTGCAGAGAATGAGAGAGCTCGCTGTTCAGTCTGCCAACGGCACCTACGATGATGACGTTGACCGCCTCAATCTGGATGAAGAGGTTCAGGCTCTGAAGGCTGAGATTGACCGCATCGCTGAGTATACCTCCTACAACGGCATTAAGCTGTTGGATGGTTCCTTGGGCGGTAAGAAGGTAGATACAGCGGTTAACAAAACCACTGGCTCACAGGCAAAGTTCTTGATGGGCGAATTGGGCTTAGGTTCAGCTGCCTTTGCAATCACTGGCGGTACCGGACTGAAAGATATTAATGGTACTCTGATTGTTAGGGGAAGTGGTGCTACTGCTACCTTTGCTTTGCAGGTAGGAGATCAGGTTATTGCTGGCTCCGCTAATGATGCCACCTATGCAGATGCTACTGGTTTTGGTTTTACCTTTGAGGATGGGACGAAAGTCACCATGAGTATTGATGGTGCAATGAGCACTAAGACTGGAGCAAAGCAGGGCGTTATTACTGGCGTTCACTTTAACGCCGCTGGTACTGCAATTACTCTGAGTGATGCTATGGCTGGTACTAAGACCTCCGAATTGACCTTCCAGATTGGAGCCAACGGCACCGCTGACCAGAAGGTAGGCCTCCATGTGGACAACATGGCCACCGGTTTCCTTGGCAACGCCACCGATGGGTATGTGGCGGCTGTTTCGGTTGCTTCTCAGACCTCTGCTAATGCTGCTATCGGCACCATTGATGCAGCTATCAACCAGGTTTCCACTCAGCGTGCAGGTCTTGGTGCTCTTCAGAACCGTTTGGAGCACACCATCAATAACCTGGGTGTAACACGGGAGAATCTGCAGTCTGCTGAAAGCTCTATCCGTGATGTAGACATGGCAAAAGAGATGATGAATTTCACCAAGAATAACATCCTTTCTCAGGCTGCTCAGGCAATGCTGGCTCAGGCCAATCAGCTGCCTCAGGGTATCCTCCAGCTGCTCCGGTAATTATTATCTTGACTTTTGCAGGCGCCGGAAGTGGAAAAAGGAAATGACCCTTCCGGCAGGTCTGCGGCTTTTGTATAGACTTAAAACAATTACAAGGAGGAACATTTCATGATTATTCAACACAATATTTCCGCTCTGAATTCTCACAGACAGCTTGGCATCAACAATGCCAGCACTGCAAAGAATCTGGAGAAGCTTTCTTCCGGTTACCGGATCAACCGTGCCGGTGACGATGCCGCCGGTCTTGCTATCTCTGAAAAAATGAGAGGCCAGATTCGTGGCCTTGAAATGGCAACCCAGAATGCCCAGAATGGCGTATCCCTGATTCAGACAGCAGAGGGCGGCCTCAATGAGACCCATGCCATCCTGCAGAGAATGAGAGAGCTTGCTGTTCAGTCTGCCAACGGCACCTACGATGATGACGTTGACCGTCTCAATCTGGATGAAGAGGTTCAGGCTCTGAAATCCGAAATCGACCGTATCGCCAACTATACCTCCTACAACGGCATCAAGCTGCTGGATGGTTCTTTGGGTGGAACTGAGACTTCTACTTCCGCAGCTGCTCGTGGAGCGCTGGGATTCGGCGCTACCGGAGAAATTACACTTTCCGGTGCTGCAGCCACAACTTTTTCTGGTAAAACCGCAACATTTATCGTTCGCGGCAATGGAACCGATGCTACCTTTGCTCTGCAGGTGGATGACAAGACTTATGAGGGCAAAGCGTCTGGCACCGCTACGGTCTTCCAGATTTCCGATACTTTGGCGGTCAGCTTTGCCGGAGTTGCAGCTGGAACAGGTGTTAAAGAAGGCGTTATCACCGGTATTAAGTTGTCCGTTGCCGGTACAGATGCTTTTGCTAATACAATGGCTGGTATCGATAGCTCTGCGCTGACCTTCCAGATTGGAGCCAATGGCACCGCTGACCAGAAGGTAGGCCTCCATGTGGACAACATGGCCACTGGTTTCCTTGGCAATGCCACCGATGGGTATGTAATGGATGTTTCCGTGACAACTCAGACCGGCGCCAACAATGCTATTGGTGCAATTGATGCAGCCATCAATCAGGTTTCCACCCAGCGTGCAGGCCTTGGTGCTCTCCAGAACCGCTTGGAGCACACCATCAATAACCTGGGTGTAACACGGGAGAATCTGCAGTCTGCTGAAAGCTCTATCCGTGATGTAGACATGGCAAAAGAGATGATGGATTTCACCAAGAATAACATCCTTTCTCAGGCTGCTCAGGCAATGCTGGCTCAGGCCAATCAGCTGCCTCAGGGTATCCTCCAGCTGCTCCGGTAATTATTATCTTGACTTTTGCAGGCGCCGGAAGTGGAAAAAGGAAATGACCGTTCCGGCAGGTCTGCGGTTTTTGTATAGACTTAAAACAATTACAAGGAGGAATATTTCATGATTATTCAACACAATATTTCCGCTCTGAATTCTCACAGACAGCTTGGCATCAACAATGCCAGCACTGCAAAGAATCTGGAGAAGCTCTCTTCCGGTTACCGGATCAACCGTGCCGGTGACGATGCCGCCGGTCTTGCTATCTCTGAAAAAATGAGAGGCCAGATTCGTGGCCTTGAAATGGCAACCCAGAATGCCCAGAACGGCGTATCCCTGATTCAGACAGCAGAGGGCGGCCTCAATGAGACCCATGCCATCCTGCAGAGAATGAGAGAGCTGGCTGTTCAGTCTGCCAACGGCACCTATGACGATGACGTTGACCGTCTCAATCTGGATGAAGAAGTTCAGGCTCTGAAATCCGAAATCGACCGTATCGCCGAGTATACCTCCTACAACGGCATTAAGCTGCTGGACGGCTCTTTGGGTGGTAAGGAGACTGCTTCAGCAGGTGCTGTGTCTGCAGCTATCGGCGCAGGTGCCACCACAAACACCACGATTGCTCTTGGTGCTGGTACTGCGGCTCAAGCTTTGGATGGAAAAACCGCTACTGTTATTATGCGCAGCGGTGGTAAATATGCCTTGCAGGTAGACGGAAAAACCTATTCTGCTACTGGCAATGTGTTTAAGGTGGGTTCCGGTGCTACAGATACCGTAACTTTAGGAGATGCTTTTGATAGTGACACCAAAGCTGGTGTTATCACCGGTGTCAAATTGACTACTTCTGGTGCTGATTATGCCAATGCCATGGTGGGCAACAAAGCCTCCGAGCTGACCTTCCAGATCGGAGCCAACGGCACAGCCGACCAGAAGGTTGGCCTCCATGTGGATAACATGGCCACCGGCTATCTGGGCAACGCTACCGATGGTTATGTAGCGGCTGTTTCGGTTGCTTCTCAGACCTCTGCTAATGCTGCTATCGGCACCATTGATGCAGCTATCAACCAGGTTTCCACTCAGCGTGCAGGCCTTGGTGCTCTCCAGAACCGTTTGGAGCACACCATCAACAACCTGGGTGTAACACGGGAGAATCTGCAGTCTGCTGAAAGCTCTATCCGTGATGTAGACATGGCAAAAGAAATGATGGATTTCACCAAGAATAACATCCTTTCTCAGGCTGCTCAGGCAATGCTGGCTCAGGCCAATCAGCTGCCCCAGGGTATCCTCCAGCTGCTCCGGTAAACGCATAAACTTTTTGATTGGAAAAGGGCAGGATTTATTCCTGCCCTTTTTTGTTTTTGCCCTAAACTTACGGCTTGACAGGCTTTCTTATATATGGTAACATATATGTTGCCGCATGTTCCGGGTAGAAGTGCGCCCAGAGCGCCACCTTGATGAGCAGCGAGACTGAAGAAAGATACAGGTGTTTTTGTATGTACGCAGTTATTACCACTGGCGGAAAACAGTACCGTGTGCAGGAAGGCGATATGCTTTTCATTGAGAAGCTTGATGTTGAAGCTGACCAGACTGTGCAGTTCGATGAAGTTGTCATGATTGGCAAGGATGACGGCGTGGTTGTGGGCGATCCCACTGTGAAGGGTGCCAAGGTTACCGCCAAGGTTCTCAAAAACGGCAAAGCCAAGAAGATTACTGTCTTCACTTATCGTGCTAAGAAGGGCTCCAAGCGTAAGATGGGCCATCGTCAGCCCTATACCAAGGTGGAGATCCAGTCCATCCAGGGTTAGTCCCTGTGATACACGCAGCTTTTGAGCGCCAGGGAGATCAGATCACAGCAGTTTCAGTCAGCGGACATGCAGGCTATGCGCAGGCAGGTCGGGATGTTGTCTGTGCGGCGGTGACCTCAGCGGTTCAACTGACCGCCAATGCTCTCACTGAAGTGCTTCAAGAAAAAGCGCAGGTCGGATTGGAAGAAAACCTTATTTCCATAAGGCTTTCTGAGCCATTTTCCCCGCAGGCCACAGCTTTTATGCAGGCACTTTATCTGCATTTGGGGCTTCTGGCTGAGGATTATACGAAAAATTTAAGATTAACCGTTTCGGAGGTGTAAGCAATGCTGAGACTTAATATGCAGTTCTTTGCTCATAAAAAGGGAATGGGATCCACCAAGAACGGCCGTGATTCCGAATCCAAGAGACTGGGCGCAAAACGTGCCGATGGCCAGTTCGTTCTGGCTGGCAACATTCTGGTTCGCCAGAGAGGCACCAAGATTCATCCCGGCACCAACGTTGGGATCGGTTCCGATGATACCCTCTTCGCAACATCCGATGGTATTGTCCGCTTTGAGCGCTGGGGCCGCGATCGCAAGAAGGTTTCCATTTATCCTGCCAGCTAGTGGAAGAATGAATATGCCGCCAAAGTCTCAAGTCTAGCACTTGAGACTTTTTTGGTGTATAGAGGCTTTTAGCAGGAGATTGGATGTTTTTCAGTGGTTTCTGGGAACTCTATAGGCAATACCATTTCAAAGGCAGGCTGGTGCCTGCATTCCAAAAGGAGGTGTCCGGCGCATGTTTATTGATACCGCACGGATAAGAATAAAGGCTGGTGACGGTGGCGCAGGGGCAGTTACCTTCCACAGAGAAAAATATGTAGCTGCCGGCGGCCCCGATGGCGGCGATGGTGGCCGAGGCGGCGATGTGGTTTTTGTAGCGGATACAAATCTTTCCACTTTGGCTGACTTTCGCCTGCGCAAAAAATACGCCGCTGAAGACGGCGAACCCGGCAGAGGAAAGCGCTGTTTTGGTCGGGGTGGAAAAAATTTGGTTATTCGGGTTCCTAAGGGTACCTTGATTACCGAAAGCGAAACAGGCCGGGTGCTGGCCGATGTTTCCGGCACAGAGCCTATTACCGTAGCCCGGGGCGGTAAAGGCGGCTGGGGTAACTCCCACTTCGCCACACCCACCCGCCAGATTCCCCGCTTTGCAAAACCCGGTCTGCCCGGTGAAGCTTTTCATGTAAAGCTTGAATTGAAACTGCTGGCGGATGTCGGATTAGCCGGGTTCCCCAACGTGGGCAAATCTACCTTAATTTCCGCTGTCAGCGAGGCCAAGCCTGCCATTGCAAGCTATCCCTTCACCACCATTACCCCGGTTTTGGGTGTTGTGCGGGTGGATGATGAAAAATCCTTTGTCATGGCCGATATTCCCGGCTTGATCGAAGGTGCCAGCGATGGGGTGGGGCTTGGGCATGAATTCCTGCGCCACATCGACCGCTGCCGTCTGCTGGTGCATGTGGTGGATATATCCGGTCTGGAAGGGCGGGATCCCATTGAGGATTTTGCCATTATCAACGCTGAACTGACCAAGTTTAACACTGAGCTGGCTGCACGCCCTATGCTGGTGGCGGGCAACAAAGCGGATATCGCCGAGCCTGAGCAGCGGGAGCGTTTCAAGGCCCATATTGAGAGCCTTGGCTATGAATACTTTGAAATTTCTGCTGCTGCCTTCCAAGGGCTGGAGCCGCTGATTTATGCGGTATCCCGCAAGCTGGATACTTTGCCGCCCATTAAGGAATATGCGCCTGAGGCACCCTCTGTGGAGCAGCTGGAAAAGAAAATCGGCAATGCCTTTACTGTTACAGTGGAGGATGGGGTTTATCTGGTGGATGCAGATTGGCTTGCCCCTGTTCTTGGTTCTGTGAATATGGAGGATTACGAATCTCTCCAGTATTTCCAGCGTGTTCTGCGCAGTTCCGGCATCATAGACCGGCTGGTGGAGATGGGCGTACAGGATGGCGACACTGTCAGCATTCTGGATTTTGAATTTGATTATGTATCCTGACCGGTTGGGGCGGGAACGTTTTTAAGTTTTGGAAAGGAGGCTGTGCCATTGGAACAGCAGCTGCATACAGCCGATCCGAAAACCTACAGCCCGCTTACATTGGCTTTCTTGGGCGATGTGGTTTATGAGCTGATGGTTCGGGAAAAGCTGGTTGCACAGGGCAGCCGGCCGGCTGGCGAGCTTCATCGGCTGGCCGTGGGCATGGTGAGCGCTACGGCGCAGGCCAGCGTATACCCGGCGGTGGAAGCCTTATTAAATGAGAAGGAATTGGCTATACTAAAACGGGGGCGCAACGCCAATTCCACCAAAGCGCCCAAAAGCTGCACGGTGGATGAATACCGAAAGGCAACTGCCTTGGAGACCTTGTTTGGTTACCTTTACATGGAAGGCCAAATAGAGCGGGTCCGTGAGCTTTATCAGGTCATGGAGAGCAGCCTGAATACCATCGGGGAGTGATGCATTCGATGCAGATGCGAGGAGTAAAAAGAACCCCAAAGGAAATTTTTCTTGATATTTTCTGCGATGTGGTGGGAGGCGGCTTGTATGCCGTTGCCCTTCAGACCTTCAGTGTGCCCAATAGCATTGCACCCGGCGGGGTATCTGGTATTGCCGTTCTGATTAACCATTTAGTTGGTTTTTCAGTGGCAGGAGCCTCACTGGCCATTAACATACCTTTGCTGGCGCTGGCTTTTGCCTTTTTGGGCCACGGATTTACCCTAAAGACTCTCCAATCCGTTCTGATTATGACAGTGGAGCTGGAATTGGCGGCTGTTTATCTTCCCATTTATCAGGAGGACCATATGCTGGCCGCCCTTTGCTGCGGCGTGCTGGGTGGCATTGGTCTGGCGCTTGTTTTTATGCGGGGCAGCACCACGGGCGGCACCGATATTGTAATTCGCCTGATTCAGCGCAGGCTCCCTTATATGCAGGTGGGCAGGCTTATGCTGATTATTGATATCTGCGTGCTGCTTGCTTCAGCGGTGGTCTTTAGATCGCTGAGCAGTGCACTATATGGCATGGTTGCCATCTTCACCACCACCCGTATTTTGGATAGTATGCTCTATGGATTGGATAGCGGAAAAATGCTGATGATTATTTCTGATGCTACCGAGGATATTGTGCAGAAAATATCCGAGCAGCTTGGCCGGGGCTCCACGCTGGTGCGGGGCAGGGGAGCCTATACCCGTCAGGAAAAGGATATCATCTACTGCGCTGTCCGCCAGTCCCAGCTGTATGAGCTCAAGCAGATTGTTTACAGCTCGGACCGCCGTGCCTTTATCATCGCCACCGATGCGGTGGAGATTCTGGGTGAGGGCTTTCGAGAAAATTACCACCAGCACCGCTAGCAGAGCTTGGGTGGCAGCGACATAAAAAACAGCCGGAGCACACGGATGAAGGGTGCTCCGGCTGTTTGCAAGGTAAAGAAAATAATCAGACAGATTTTCCGGGAAAATTTCTCTTAAGGTCTTTGCGGGGGCTGTTTGCCGGGCTCCGCAAGGAAGTAAGGAGAGAGGCTATTTAAAATTATTGGTGCCGCCAGGATTGCCAGCCTTATTGGTGGAACCCTTCTTGTTGTTCATTTTGCTTTCCCCGGTGGTATGGTTCATCTGGGCATTCATCATATCCGCATTGTTTGTGGATTGGTTATCCTGGGATTGCTTATTTTTATTTTTGGCCATTTTTATCACCTCACTTTACCAGTAGTTTGAGCAAAAAGAATACAATTATTCAGGAGATATTTACCTTTTTATTTTTTGGATAAAATCTACAAAATAAGTATAATATAATTTCTGGCCACAGAAAAGGCATTGTTTATAGCAATTTGTTATGATATAATATTTACATGATCCGGCCGGGGAAAATGCGCGGCCAGATCCAGGGATAGGGGTTTATTAATATGAGGGAGGCAATAGCAATGGCAAAATACATTTGTTCTGTTTGTGGATATGTACATGAAGGGGATGCTCCTCCGGAATTTTGCCCTCAGTGTAAGGCGGCTTCTACCAAGTTTAAGCTTCAGAGCCAAGAGGGCCTTGCCTGGGCCGATGAGCACCGTATCGGCGTGGCCGAGGGTGTGGATAAGGAAATTTTGGATGATCTGCGGGCCAACTTCACCGGTGAGTGCACCGAGGTGGGTATGTATTTGGCCATGAGCCGTCAGGCTGACCGTGAGGGTTACCCTGAGATCGCTGAGGCCTATAAGCGTATCGCCTATGAAGAAGCTGAGCATGCAGCACGTTTTGCCGAGCTGTTGGGCGAGGTTGTGTGGGCCGATACCAAAAAGAATCTGGAAGCCAGAGTGGCGGCCGAATATGGCGCTTGCGAAGGCAAGAAAAAGCTGGCCACCATCACCAAACAGATGGGTCTGGATGCCATTCACGACACTGTTCACGAAATGTGCAAAGACGAAGCACGCCACGGCTGTGCATTTAAGGGCCTGCTGGACCGTTATTTCAAATAAGCTTCACAAAAAAGGAACAGCGCCTGCTGTTCCTTTTTTATATTTTTATAAGCTGCCATACATAGCAAAATAAAAGCCCCATTCCCGAAGGAAAGGGGCCGTTTTTATTCTTTTAGACTATACGTGAGCGTTGGCGGTGCGAACACGGCCTCTGGCGAAAATCCCAATGGAAAACTCGCGCAAAGCGCAGTATTTATCAACAAAGGTCACCACAAAGGCTTCTTTATATCGGGGAGGGGTCAAAGTGATCAGCCACATATGCTTGCGGATAATGTCCTCCTCTACGTGGTTTAGCTCACAAAGGTTCCGGGCATTTTCAAGAGCAACGATGGGGTGCGAGACCAAGTGCTGGCGACCAGTATGTATTTCCCGCCAATCGTAATAAAACAGATCGTGGAGAAGGCCACCTCGGGCCGCTGACTTAAAATCCCACCGAAACAGCCTTGTGATAAAAAAGCTGAAATAAGCCACATCCAAGGAGTGCCGCAGACGAGTGAAACAATGATGCTGAACAAAACTGTCAAGAGACTGAACCTCTTCTGATTCCAAAAGGTCTGCAACAATCTGCAAAAATTCTTCCATAGCATTAAGACGATACGTTTTAAATTTTGAAAACAAGGCAAATGCCATCGGATCAAACTCTCCTAATCAGTAGTCGTTGGTGTGCCATATGCTAATACCTTACTATATAGAGGCCGAAGCATCATTTCAGCTCAGAGCCTCTCTAAAATGCATACATCATTATCTGCCAAAAACAGGCCAAACAAAACGCTTATAACTTTGCCAACGATTTAAAGTATAGCATATTATTCAGAAAAGTACAGAGCAATTCTATAAGGATATTATGGAATCATTTTTTATTTTACCAGATATTTTCCTTCTCTTTTATTTTTTACAAAAAACCTTAGCAGTTTTTGGCGGAATACCCAGCCTTTATGTATAAACGCTACAATTTCTGTCAAGAATCCTTCTTACATAATAGAAATTTAACAATATTTTCATAACCTGTTGCGTTTTTTGTCATTTTAGGTTATAATCCATTATGTTGTGTACAGGCTGTGCCTGACATGCAAAACTTGGACGATTAGCTCAGCTGGTAGAGCATTCGCTTGACGTGCGAAGGGTCAGCGGTTCGAACCCGTTATCGTCCACCACGGGGTGCTGTCTCTGCAATAGTGGGGGCGGTACTTTTTTGCGTCTTTTTGGGGGTATATCCCCCTTTTTTGTATTTGGCCCAAAAGGGCATAGAATTTTGCGTTGGCTCAAATGCCAGAAATGGAGGCAGTTCATGGAATACTTGCTCAGGGATCGGCAGCCCCAGCACATCATGCGTTTTTTTGAGGAGATTAGCGCCATTCCCCGCTGCTCCGGCAATGAAAAGCAGATCAGCGATTATGTGGTGGATTTTGCGAAAAAGCAAAGGCTCTCTTTCCATCAGGATTCGTTTTTTAATGTAGTGGTTCGCAAGCCTGCCTCTCCGGGCTGTGAGAATAAGCCGGGTGTGATTTTGCAGGGGCATCTGGATATGGTTGGTGAAAAAGCCGAAGGTTCCAGCCATGATTTTGAATCCGATCCGCTTACCCTTGTGGTGGAGGGCGATATTTTAAGAGCTAAGGATACTACATTGGGGGCTGATAACGGCGTAGCCGTAGCCTATATGCTGGCGGCGTTGGAGGATCAGGCCTTAGTGCACCCGCCTTTGGAGTGCGTTTTTACGACTCAGGAAGAAGTCGGGCTTGTGGGTGCCACGAATTTGGATGGCAGCCAAATCGCCGGAAGGCGCTTAATTAATTTGGATTGCGGCCCCGAGGGAGCTCTCTTTTCAACCTGTGCCGGTGGCTTGCGCATTACATTGGATGCAGAAGTTCAGTGGGAACAGGCTAAGGGAACCGGTTTTTCTGTTGCGGTTCGAGGGCTGAAGGGTGGCCACTCCGGTGTGGAAATCGGTAAGCAGCGGGGCAATGCCTGCAAGCTCTTGGCTCGGGTTTTAGCTTGCCTGCGGGATTCCTTTGATGTTCGACTGGTTTCACTGGCCGGTGGGGATAAGGATAATGTAATCCCCAATAACTGCACCGGTGTGATGCAGCTGGTAACCGGTGATATGGGGCAAGTGGAGCAGGAAGTGCGCAAACTGGCGGCTGTGATCCAGAAAGAGCTGGCTGTTTTGGAGCCTGAGGTGGAAATCCACGTTGCTTCTGTGGGCAAGGTGCAGAAATCCCTCAGCAAGGCCGATACAGCCCGTCTGTTGGATCTTCTGCTGGCCCTGCCCAATGGTGTCAGAGGCATGAGCACGGCCATAGAAGGCCTTGTAGCCCTCTCAGCCAACCTTGCCAGTGTTTGCACCACCGATACAGGCTTTGCCGTTCGCATGTCCCTGCGTGCCAATGCGGACAGCCAGAAGGCGGCCCTGTATCAGGAAGTGGAGGCGATTGCCAGAGGCTTGGGAGTAACCTGTACCCCCAGCAACGGATATCCCGGTTGGGCCCATGCAGAGCATTCCCCCCTGCGGGAGCTTTGCCAGAAGGTTTATGGCAGCCTTTATAATAAGGAGTTCTCGATGGAGGGCACCCATGGAGGCTTGGAATGTGGTATATTGGGAGCCAAGCTGCCGGGCGTGGATATGGTAGCCATTGGCCCGGATAATATGGATTTCCATTCGGTTAAGGAAACTCTGGATCTGGCCTCTTTTTCCAGAGTGTGGGAGTTCCTTGCCACACTGATGGCAGAAATGTGCAAATAAAAACAAAATGTAAGAGATCCCCGCCTTTTCCGACTGGGCGAGGCGGGGGATTTTTAGCCCAATCTTCTTTTTCGATGAGGAAAGTGGTAAAGAGATTAAAAAAACTATTTTTCCCTATAATATTTGGTCAAAGAGTGTTGACAATGGGTTCTGTTATTGATATAATAGACAAGCGTCATGACCAGATACAGTTGATCCACTAGCTCAGTTGGCAGAGCACCTGACTTTTAATCAGGGTGTCCGGGGTTCGAATCCCCGGTGGATCACCAAGAAAGAGCCTATCATTTGATAGGCTCTTTCTTTCTATTATAAGTACTATTAAGGGTGGAGATGGCTGAGTCCTCTCTCCTTTAAGCCATAGTAGAATGTGTCTTAAACAGGTTTGCGGTTGGGCGTGTATAGCTATAAGCATTGCAGCCATTGGAATATGGGTATACAATAAAAAATCTTGCAGGTTTTAGGCCTGCAAGATTTTTTATTATAACCGATCCGTGAAACGTGTGAAAATACATGAGATTTGCCTAATTTATAACTACACTGATTTTATGCACCGGCCAGCTTGCCCAGATAGGCCTCCACCACACGGGAATCCTGCCGCATCTGTTCACTGGGGCCTTCCATGATGATTTGCCCGCCTTCCAATACATATGTGTAGTGTGAAACACCCATAGCCAGCTTGGCGTTCTGCTCCACCAGAAGCACAGGAACCCGCAGCTTCTCATTGATCTCCACAATCTTTTCAAATAGCTCGTTTACCACCACCGGAGCAAGCCCCATAGAGGGCTCATCCAGCATTAAAACCTTTGGGTGCGCCATAATGGCACGGCCAACCGCCAGCATTTGCTGCTCGCCGCCCGAAAGGCTCCAGCTCAGCTGTTTGCGCCTCTCCTTTAAACGGGGGAAAAGGCAGTAGACCTCTTCCAGCTCCTTGGTATAAGGCTTTCTACCAAAAAAGCCGTGCCAATTGATGGTGCCTGTCTCCAAGTTTTCTTCCACAGTCAATCCCGGAAAAATGTGGCGGCCCTCGGGAACATGAATAATGCCCTGCTTGGCCATATAGGTGGATTTCTTATCAATGAGCTGGCCGGTTTGGTTGAATACGATAGAACCAGTGCGCCGGATCATCCCGCTGATGGATTTGAGCAAGGTGGTTTTTCCTGCACCGTTGCTGCCGATCAGGGCTGTAATATTCCCTTCACCCACAACCAGATTAATCCCTTTCAGAGCTTCCACCTGTCCGTAATAGGCGTGCAAATCCTTGATTTCAATCATTGCCTACACACCTCCCAGATAAGCTGTAATAACCTGTTGATTGGTTGAAATCTCTCCCGGTGTGCCCCGGGCAATCAGCTGGCCGAAGCTGAGCACCACAATGTATTTGCAGATGTTCATAACCATATCCATCTGGTGTTCAATGAGAACCACACCGATGTTCTTTTCCTGTGCTGCATAATTGAGCAGAGCCATGGCGTATTCGATTTCCTTGGTATTCAGCCCGGCGGCCGGCTCATCCACCAGCATAACCTTTGGATGGCCCAGCAGGGAACGGACAATTTCCAGCAATTTAAGCTTTCCGTAGCTTAGGGAGGTAATGTCGCTCTCTAAATCCACCGAAAAGCCTGCAAGCTTCAGATAAATGGCAAGCTCATCCTCGAAATGATGGTTTCGTTTGCCGAAAAAGCTTTTCAGGTATCCCTTTTGATCGGCCAGATCGGTTCCCATCAGAAGGTTATCCCGGATGTTGGAGCGCTGCAAAAAGCGGGGTGTCTGAAAGGTGCGTCCGATTCCCATGCATGCCCGGGTATAAGGGGGCAGCTTGGTTACGTCCTGATCATTGAAGGTAATGGAACCGCCATCCACCTCATAGATACCGCTAATCATGTTCAGCATGGTGCTTTTTCCCGCACCATTGGGGCCGATCAGACCAATGACTTGCCCCTTGGGAACTGCAAAGCTTACATCGTCTGCAGCAACCACGCCACCGAAGCGTTTGCAGACCCGATCCAGTACCAATATATCACTCATGCACCCCAACCTCCTTTTCTGCCACTGGAGCATTGGCTTTTTTACTGATAAACGCCTTGAACCTTTTGCTGAGTGCAGAGGCCATACCGGCAAGGCCCATGGGCATAAATACCATCAGTACAATGACCAGCAGGCCATAGGAAAGCTGAAGGTAACGGTCGATTCCGGGGACACCCCGTAAAACCTCCGGCAACACGGTAATCACCAACGAACCGATGATGATGCCGAAGGAATTGTTGACACCGCCCACCATAGCCATGATGATAAACAAAGTGCTGCGCTCATAGGTAAACATATCCGCTCCAATAAAGCGCATTTGCAGCGCATAGCAGGCACCTGCCAGCCCGGCGAAGATACCGGCAATGGCGAAGGCCAGCACCTTGGTGCGGTAGACATTCACACCGAGGGTCAGGGCTGCTGTGTCGTTATCTCGGATGGAGGCCAAAGAGCGGCCAAGCTGGGTTTGACGAATGCGCTCCACCACAAAAGCCACAATGGCCAACACCACTACCAGAAAATAGAACCACAGATTGTAGTTGTTGCCAAAGCCGACGCCAAAAATCTTCATCTCGGCAATGTTGGAGATACCGCCCGCTCCGCCAAACAAAGGCTTGTAGTTGACAAAGAAGGTATAAGCCACCTGCACCAGAGCAATGGTGGAAAAAGTAAAATAAGTATCTTTCAGCTTTAGAAGAATCAGCCCAAGGCCGAAAGCCATCACACCCATTAACAGTGCGCTTATTAGAATAGCCAGAACCGGATCGAGCCAGAAGCCCAGCCGGCCGCTGCACAAATTGGCTGCGGTAAAAGCGCCGCCGCCCATAAAGGCAAGACCACCAAAGGTGAGCTGCCCGCCCATGCCCAGCATAATGGAAAGGCCATAGGAAACAATGGCAAAAATCAGTGCGTTGTTGACCACACGCATGGAATAATCGTTTGTTTGGCCCGGCAGAAACAGAACCGCCGCAATGCACAAGGCAAACAGAAGAATGGTGGAAATTTTCACCTTAGCTTTTGTATTTTCCATATTCACCTCACGCCTTATCCTTTATTTTCATGCCAAACAAGCCCTGGGGACGGAAGATGAGGAAGAGTAGCAACACAATAAACACCACCGCATCTTTGTAGGCACCCACCCAGACAGAAGCAAAGCTTTCCAGCAGGCCCACAAAAATAGAACCGATGATAGCGCCTTTAATATTGCCCATTCCTCCGATAATAACCCCGGCAAAGGCACGGAGCTGCAAGGTTCCCAGCGTGACATTTACAGTCAGCAAGGGAGCCATCATGAAGCCGCCCACACTGGCAAGACTGATGGAAATAACATAGGTAGCGGCTACCGTGAGTATGGTGGGGATACCCAAAAGCTCAGCTGAGTATTTATCCTGAGCCGCCGCTTCCATCATGCGGCCTGCATACAGCTTTTCAAACAAAACAAAGACCAGTATGATCGCGGCAATGCCCACCATCATGGTAATGAGCATCTGCCATTGGAGCTTTACACCGCTAATTTCCAGCAGCAAGCCGCCGCCGGTTTCCTCATTTTCCAGCAGAGGAGGCATAGGCCGGGGGAGACTGCCCCAAATAATTGTTACCAGTTCTTTGATCATAATGGATGTGCCGATGGTTGCAATAACGATGGCTGCCGGGTATTTGGCGTTGCGCAGCGGCCAGTAAATGCAAAACATAAAGATTAGCCCAATCATGGCATAGGCCAGCAGCGCTACCGGAATCATAATAGGCAGCGGCAGCTTCAGGTCAACCAGAAGACCCAGAGCCACATAGGCCCCCAGCATCAGGAAATCTCCCTGAGCAAAGTTTAGAACACCAATAGCCCGAACCAGCAAAATAATTCCCATGGCCATGAGCGCATAGACCATCCCCATGGCGGTGCCGTTAACCAGCAATGACAGCATTACATTTAGATTCAAACCTGCGTCACCTCATTCAGTACCAATTTAAAATCACCCTGTGTTGCTGCCCTTTTAAAGGAACATTTCCAAAACAGCAGCCCTTTTTTGGTGTTGTGTCATTTAAAACGGTGCTACCGTTTTAAACGCATACTATACAGCCTTGAATTTGCCCCATAAGGCGTTAGCCGGGGCGGAGATGCTTTTAGCAGCTCCCCGCCCGGGCTTCGGCAGCTCCTGTATCAAGCTCCGTGCCTTTTTCCGCGATGGCTTAGCGGTATTTTACCTTATCCTTAAGCATGATCTTGCCATCTTCGATCTGAACCAGGAACACTTCGCTCAGGAAACCGTGATCCCTCTGTGCATTGTAGGTTCCCAGAACGCCTTCCATATCCTTGATGTTGCCGAAGCCGGTATTGATGGCTTCCCGGTCATAGCAGTCATTTGCGGTTTCCATGGCTTTTTTCACCAGATAAACGGAATCGTAGGTATAAGCCATGGAGCCTTCGGTGTGCTTGCCATACTTTTCAAAGTAAGCCTTCTCAAAGGCCGCGCCCACTTCGGTATCCAAGGTGTAGGCCCAGTCGGTGGTGGAGAACCAGCCGTTGGCGGCTTTGCCAGCGTTGTCGATAACAATGCTGGAGGTGATGGGGGCGTTGGCCAGCCGGGGGATATCCAAGCCGTTGTCGGCAATGGCCTTGCTGATCAGAGCATGAGGCTGCTGGTTGCCGAAGGAAAGCAGGCCGTCGGCACCGCTGTTGGCGATTTGAGCAATGATGGGGGCGAAGTTCTTTTCTTCCTCGTTGTATTCAAAATAGCGGTCATCTGTAATAGGCAGGTTGTATTGGGATTTATAGTAATCCCGAACAGCCTGGCCAGGGCCCTGTGCATTGGGGAGAGTGCTGCACAGAACAGCCGGGTTCTTAATGCCCAGGGTATCGTGAGCATAGGTGGAAAGAATTCTGGCGTTGCCGGCATCGTGGTTGCGGGGCTGCCATACATAAGGGTTGCCCTCTGCGGCAATGGCATCGTTGGAACCAAGAGCGATAAAGGAAATTTTCTTTTCCAGAATCTGAGGCATGGTAGCCAGAATATTCTGGCTGTACTGGGAGCCAATGATAACCGAGATGCGGGGGTCGCTGAGCAGTCGGGCCGAAGCGTTGACAGAGGCATCCAGATTGTCGATTTCGTCTGCAATGACAAGCTCGATTTGTTTGCCCAGAATACCGCCGGCGGCATTGACCTGCTCCACTGCCAAAGTGGCGCCGTTGATGGCCATTTCACCGGTTGCCTTGTTTGTGCCGGTTTGGGCGGCAACCAGACCGATATACACCTTTTCATCGCCCGGTACAGCAACATTGTCGCTGCCTGCTGCTGCCGGGGTGGAGGATGCGGCGTTGGTGCTGGCAGGGGCGGAGGATGCGGGGGTTTCGGAGGGCGGGGTGGTGGAGCAACCGGCCACCAGCATAGCTACCATTAGGAGGGCTGCCAGAAATCGCACTGACTTTTTCATAGTATACTCCTTTTTCATTTCACATTATTTTTATCTCACCAGATCAAAATCCATTTTGATCGGTGGTGATTCAAAATTGGGCCTGTATGCGTATGATGTGAATACCCTTATGGCTCTCGGTGTATAGCTGCGTGGCGGATGCTCTGCCATCCGCTTTTTTATTCTTCCTGATTGATCAGGAACAGTTCCTTGACTCGGGGATACAGCTGGCTGTATACGGCAAACCGGGTGTCGTATATTTTTTTGTGGCTGGGATCGCTCTTAATGTGTGTGGATACAGACCGCTGTACCCTGTTTGCTGCCTCCAAAACCGATGGAAAGATTCCGGCGCCAACCCCGGCCAGCAATGCGGCTCCAACCGGTGCGGCATCCTTAATGTGGAGAAGGTCAATGTCCTTTCCGGTAATATCGGCTTTGATTTGTGCCCATATCTCACTTTTGGCGCCTCCGCCCAGAGAGGAAAACCGTGAGAATTGCATGGATGCAACCTCCTCGGCAATGGTAATCAGCTGGCGCTGGCCATAGCCGCAGCTTTCCAAAACAGCCCGGAGCATATCGGCTCGGGTAGTTTCCAGCGACATCCCAAAAAAGATTCCCCGCGCGTGGCTATCCCATATGGGACTGCGCTCCCCCTGCATATATGGTAAAAAAACAATGCCGTTTGCGCCCGGCATCACAGCAGCAGCTTGTTGATCCATCAGCGCTAAAGTGTCTTTGCCCTGCGTGTGCGCTGTGGCCCTTAGATCATCGCAAAAGGTATCCTTAAACCATGTTAGGGAAGAACCCGCATGAGAGATGGCTCCCTGATAAATCCAGGTGCCGTCCACCACATGACACCGGTTGATGAAGGCCCGGTGAAAATGGGGCTTGTCCACACAAACAGTGAGAACATTGGTGGTGCCTGCACTCTCACAGATATCCCCTGCCTTGACAATACCGGCGGCCAGAGAGGCACAGGCAGTATCGCCGCCGCCTGCCACAACCGGAATGCCCCGGGGAAGCCCCAGCTGCAGCAAATCCGGATTGGAAAGCAGGCCTACAACTTCTTCGCTCCCCAAAACCTTGGGCAGCTTGTGGATGGAGATACCGGCTTTTTCACACAGTAAAGGCGAAAATTCCCGGCTTCCGGCCACATCAAAAAGTCCTGTATAGGAGGCATTGGAGCGATCAATGGCAAAATTCCCTGTCATTTTGTGACCGAACAAGGTATTCAGATGGCCGAATACTGCTGTATGTGCATAGACCTGCGGAAGATGATTTTTGATCCATAGAATGCTGGTTGCGCTCATAGCACCGGACATGGGGGTGTTGGCGGTCAGAGCGAAAAAATCATCCGACGGCATCATGGTTTTGATGTATTCGGCTTCCGCAACACTTCGCCGATCCGAATAAAGAATGGGATTGGTTAAAACAGCGCCGTTTTGATCCATAGCCACCAGCCCGGGGCACAGGCAAGCCACACCGATGCCGCCTACAGCGGATGGATCGTGGTGAGCAAACAACTGCTTGGCCGCCTGCAAAAATGCCTGCCATAATTCCTGCGGGTCTATTTCAGCCCAACCCGGTCTTGGGTGAAGGATTTCGTAGGGTATGGCACTTTTTGCAAGCAGGTGGGCTGTTTGATCGATCAGCGCCAGTTTCAGACTGCCGGTACCGATATCAATACCCAACAGCAAATCGCCTGCCAATGGATTCCCTCCTTTGTATGCTATCTATAAAACTTTCACCCGCAGCCTTTGTGCGGGTGAAAGTTTGAAAGCTGGTTATTTCTGTTTAGCGTTATCGCTTTCCAGATCGGCCAGCATTTCAAGCCCCTGCTTGACTGTTGCGTTATCGTGAATAATGCTCTTGAGAGCCTTTACCATTGCAGTGATATGGGGGTATTCCCACACAAAGCGCCCAAAGGTAACGCCGCCCACGCCTGCATCCATAGCATCACGGGTCATCTGCATATAATCTTCGGCAGTGCTGCCCACATCGCCGCCCTGAATAACCACACGAGCCGGGCAGGCTTTTACAACCTTTTCCATGGTTTTAGGGTCACCGGTATAGGTGGTTTTGATAATATCCACTCCAAGCTCTGCACCTGCGCGGCAGCAATAGGCGATGTTTTCCCACTTGGTGCGGTCTGCGGGAGCTACGCTTTCACCCTTGGGGTAGATGTGCCCGATCAGAGGCATACCCAGAGACATGGCCTCCTTGGAAATACGGCCGATATCGGCAATCTGCTCTGCCTGGAAATCGCCCAGCATCATAGCGCCTACCGAGATTGCATCCGCTCCCATGCGTACTGCTTCTTCCACATCTCCGAAAAGAATATCCCGGGTGGACTGAACAGGGGAATAGCTGGAGCATTTGAGCAGCAGCGAGACCTTGCCTGCATGCTGCGGCAGGCAAAGCTCGGCAATGCCCTTGGTCATGGTCATGGCATCGGGGCCGCCGGCCACAATTTTGTCAATGGTTTCCTGAATGGGGATCAGTCCCTGCATAATGCCGCGGGAAATGGAGTGATCCACTGTGATTGCCATCATTTTTCCGCTCTTGGGGTTTACCAGTCTGCTCATTCTTACTGCTTTGCCTAACATTGCCATGGTTTACCGTCTCCTTCTATGTATACAAATTTATAAGCTGTTTTGGTGGTTAAGGCTGGATGATTACCTTTAAGCCTTCACTGCTCTTGCACACCTCATAGGCGCTCTGGAACTCTTCAATCTTATAGGTATGGGTTACAATCTCTGCCAGATTGATCTTGTGGGCGGCTACCATACGGGCTGCCTCGTGATAATCTTGGCGCATATAGGCGGTGCTGCCGTTTACGTTGATTTCGTTATAATGAATCAGGTTTGCCTCAATGGTGCTCTCGCCGGTTCCGGTAAAGCCTGCAAATAGATTTACAGTACCACCCCGCCTGCAAAGCTTCAGGCAGCTGTTGACAACAGCAGGCACGCCGATTGCCAAAACAACTACATCTGCGCCCAGCCCATTGGTATGTTCTTTTACGATGGCGTCCAAATCCTCTTCAAGGGGATTGACTATTACATCCGCCCCAAGCTGAGCGGCTTTTTGCCGCCGGGATTCAATCGGCTCGCTGACCATTACCAGAGAAGCGCCCGCCGCCTTGGCAAGCTGCATGTGCATCAAGCCAATGGGACCTGCGCCTACAATCAGCACAACGTGCCCAAAGCCGACTCCTGCGTTGCGCATACCCCGGAGGCAGCAGGCCAAGGGTTCAATGAGAGCGCCTTCCGCAAAGCTGATGTCATCGGGGAGCTTGATGATGTTGCCACGCTTGATGGCGATTTCAGGGATCAGCACATACTCGGCAAAGCCGCCGTCAAACTCATAGCCAATGGCCTGACGTGCAAGGCAGGCATTTTCCCGCCCGCCCAGGCAGCTGCTGCAATTGCCGCAGGGAATTACATTGGCAATGGCAACCCGATCACCCACAGCGATGCCTTCAACCTGCTCGCCTACTTGACTGACAACACCGCAGATTTCATGGCCAATAACAGAAGGATATCGCACACCCTTGGTCTTTTTACCCTCCAAAATGCGAATATCGGTACCGCAGATTGCAGCGGCTTGCATCTGAACCAGAATTTCACCGGATTTTGGCACCGGGATGGGGATTTCCCCCGGAGCAAATTGATCCGGGCCAGATAATATAACAGCTCTCATGTTCATACTCCTTTTCTTTGAGCGTAATGGGTCAATATTTTCCTTCGGAAGTAGCGTTGCGGGTCATCTGTATGGCTTTGTAGGATTTATCATAGTCACACAGCGCAATCATGGCAATCAGCGAATCCAGCATGGCAAGCTGCGCAATTCGGGCTGTAACCGATTCACTGCGGAATACCGTTTCTTTGGTGGAGGTGTAAAGGACAATATCCGCCGCTTTGCTGAGGGGATTTTTGCCTTGGGTTGTCAGCCCCACGGTAAAAGCACCGTTTTCTTTTGCCAGTTTCAGGCAATGAACAGTCTGCCGGTTGCTGCCGGAGTGAGAAATGCCAAAAGCCAAATCCTTTTCGCCTAAAATAGAGGCACACATAGCTTGACTGTCTGCATCCCCATGAACCAAAACCTGGTGGCCAATTTTCAAAAGCTTATGCTGGGCATCTGTTGCAACCAGATTGCTGCCGCCGCTGCCAAAAAAGGCAATTTTTTCAGCCTGAGCCATGGCCTTGGCTGTTTGCTCCAAGGCGGGAATATCCAACATCATCAGCGTTTCATTGAGCACATCTATTTCGGAGGTGAATACCTTTTGACATACCATTGCGGCATCGTCACTGCTGTTGAAATTGGGGCTTAAATGCCGGTTGGGCGGCAGAGTATCCACCGCTGCGCAGATTTTAAAATCCTGATAGCCCTTAAAGCCAATGTTTTTGCAGAATCTCACCACGGTAGCGTCACTGGTGCCGGATTTTTCAGCCAGCTCGGTTACAGTGAACCCCAGCACATCGCTCATATTTTCCAATATGTAGTCCGCCAAACGCTTTTCTGTTTTGGTCAGCCCTTGTTTTCGATTCTCAATAATAATGCGGCATGATTTTGTTGCCTTCATTTCGCTCAGTCCTTATATTTCATTCAAACTTGAAGTTGTTGAAAATTAATTTCAAAAACATTGTATAAAAATTGAAGTAAAATTACAATATTGATTTTGAATGAAAATAATGTCTGTTTTTGATAGATTGTGACGAATAAAATAACATTTTGCTTAATAAAGAAGGGGTTTAAGTGAACGCTTGTTTCTTTCATTGATTATTTGACCGGTAGGAGGGTCCAGAACCAAGGCCCTTTAACCGCACAAGAGAACTTGATTGGCTCCCGCACACGATAGTTCTATTCATGCTGGCTAAATCATTAGCAAGAATGCCTTTTTCTTAATATGATGGAATAGAATGCAAAAACGCTGAAATAGTGCTGTCCTTTCTATAGAATGGGCGAGAAATCAAAGAAAGAGGTTGATTTGATGAATGAGAATCCCTTGGCGGGCTTCAGTTATCTGGATGAAATTCGGATAAAGCAGGGCCCTGATCAGTGCAGGAATACCTTGACCAGCATTTTGCAAAAAGATACACGGCGGGCTGTTGCCCTGCTCAATGATCGCCGGCTTACCTTTCCCTGCCTCTACATATTGAGTGAGCCGATCCTGAGGCGGGGCATACAAAGAAACTTGAGCATCCGCCCTTCAACCGCCTTGCGAATTCTGGGGCGGATACGGGAATCCAAAGCGGCCGGCACGCATTATCTTACATCCAAGGGCAACTCAGTATACCCTGTTCTCAAGTGGATTTTAGAAACAGGCTCTGCCGAGGATATTCCCGAAGATCACTATGCACATATGCTGGATGTGACCAGTTCGGTGCTGCTGAATGTGTATAAAGATACCGCTATATTGCCTCTGGTGGTGGAGCTGACCTTTAAGCGCAACCGGCAAGACAGCTATATCCACGATCTTGTATGGGTACTGTTCCGCTTTCACGATCCGAATATTTTAAAGCTAATTGCCGGTTATCTCCAATCTTCCAACCAAAGAGACATTAAGCTTGCGGCGGAGCTGCTGAATCTGGATGAAGTTGAACTTTCCACAACCACCGGTGAGGCGATGTATCAAAAGTATCTGCGCTGGCTGGAGGAAAACCAGCCGTATTTGTATTTCACGGAGGAAACCCTTCAATACACCAGCAAGCCGGTATTCTGCACAGTGGATCTGGAGCGCAAATATCTTCAGAAAGCGGCTTCAGCCCATAAGAAACAGCCAATATCCTCTTTGGAGGAAGATGAGGCCGTATGCATAGAAGGCTTTAAACAGCTGAGCGCTCAGGAGCAAAAAATCCTATCAGGCTATTCTCACAATATTCACAGCAAAAGTGTACCCACATGGAAAGAATGGCTGCATACCCCTGTAAAGGAACAGATCAAGGCTGCAAAAGCTGGATGGGAGGCAGAAAAATGATTGTAATATCCGGCTCCCCCTTAGAAATTGCTGAAATCATTCAGGAGTTCGAAGAGAACAGTGTGGAAAGGCAGCTTCTGGAAAAAATGAATAAAAGCGAAGAAACCTATCGGTATAAATCGCTGGAGCATCTTAAATTCGAGCTGGCCTTGCGCAGAGAAATTGTGGCGGCAGCCAAGGCTCTCAACGCCAGCGGGATGCGGTTTTCGGTTTTTCATAAAACAGAAACCAACCCGGATTATTGGGATAGAACCGGTAACGGCGGTTTCCGATCGAAAAAGGATGTAAAGGCCAGCGATGCCATTCGGGATATCTTTGAAAACGGCTCAGCATATGCCACAGAATGCGCCACAGCCATGGTGATTGTATATTATAAAGCTCTGCTGGAGGTGTGGCCGGAAGAAACCTTCAATAAGCTGTTCCCCTCCATTTATCTGATGAATTGGCACAAGCTACATCCTTTAATCAAAGAGGTCGGAACGCCCGCAAAAGTTGCGGATATTTTGCTGGGCGACCGAGGCTATTTCATAAACCCGCAGGTTGACCCGGAGGTTTCGGAGCTGCAGGGAGAAAACGTTATTATATTGCCGGATGGTCTGTTTTACGGCCATGGCATGGGAATTGCCGATGCCGATCGAATTATTCGTGTGCTCAACGCCAACAGGGAGGAAGGCGCAACAGAATCAGCTCATTTCATTGAAGGTTCTGCGGCCCGACCCAACTTCAAAAAGCTGATGGAAGCTGCCCGAGAACTCGCCCAAGAGTCTGTCCAAGAGCCTGTCCAAGAGCCCACCCAACAGCCTACCCAAGAGGCTACCCAACGGCCTACCCAACGGCCTACCCAAGAGGCCACCCAGGAGCCTACTCCACGCTCCTCTGTTTTGCGCTGGAGACCTTTCCCGCGGCCTATTTCAAGCTAGGGGTTTCCACATATCAGCTACAAAACAAACACGCTATATACGCCTAATACCTAAAAGCAGGCAGAGCATTTTAGCTCCGCCTGCTTGACACATTGACCGTTTGTAATGGAGAATGGCCTGACTGATACAAGTATCGGATAAGCTGTGGGCATGCAGCCCGATGGCATATATGAGTCTGGATAAGTTTTTGCCCTCAGCCAGAAAATATGGCGAACATCAGTCGGTTATTTACGGCCTTATCGGGGGCACGTCTGCTATGGTTTGGAGCCTTTTGCTGTTCATGTGAGTGGCTTGTATATAGGGGCTGCATGTGTTTTGAGTATACAAAAAGCTTGGGTCGGCAGTAAAAATAGGGAGTATTCCACAGATCGGCCTCGGCTTAATAAAAATGTTTGTTGGAAATGCTGCTGCATTTTCTGTTGACAAATCTGGTTAATGTGTATAGAATATTAACATAAAACAAAGGCGTTGAACCGTGTTACGGTTTGACGCCTTTGTTGTTTTTTACCTTTTGGTTCATGGATACAGGCTTATCTATAAACTCTACCAAAGGATTGCTGCAGCGGTCACCTCTGTGTTTATCGGGGGCTTCAAAAGCAACACCCTTTTGAAGTTTGGCGAGTGTAAGCACACACAAACGCCCACAATTTTTTTCTACAGGAGGTAATCCAAATGTTAAAAAAGATGACCAGCCTCATCATTGCTATGCTTCTGCTTGTAACCGCACTTACAGGGTGCGGCGCAGGTGGTGCTTCAAAAGCAGAATCCTCAGCTATTACCAGCGCCAGCACCGGCACTGAACCTGAGAAAAAAGTTTTGCGAATCGGTATGGAGTGTGCCTATGCTCCCTTTAACTGGACTCAAGCCTCACCTGAGGTTTCCAATGGTGAGCAGGCCGTACCCATTAAAGGCACCGGCGATTATGCCTATGGATACGACGTTATTCTGGCTAAAAAGCTTGCCGACCATCTGGGCTGGGAGCTTGAGATAACCAAGGTGGAATGGTCCAGCATTGTGCTGGGGCTGAATGCAGGCAACTACGATGCAATTCTCGCCGGCATGGGCTATACAGAAGAACGTGACAAAACCGTTGATTTTACACAGCCCTATTACATCCGCAACAATGTTCTGATTGTCAAGGCGGATGGCAAATTTGCTAATGCCACCAAGCTTTCTGAATTTGACGGCGCTTCCGCCACCACACAGCTTGGCACCACTTGGGAGCAGTATGTACCCCAGATTCCCAATGTGAATCAGCAGACCTATTATGAAACCACCGCAGAAGTTGTGATGGCGGTTGCCATGGGTTCGGCAGAGGCCGGTGTTCTGGATGCACCCACCGCGATATCCGCCGCCATCGCCAACCCCGATATCAAGGTTATTACTCTGGATCCTGCAGATGGCTTTACAGTCCCCGCGGGCCAATCCCTGAATGTCTGTATCGCTGTTAAAGAGGGCGACAAGGAGCTTTTGGATACTCTGAACAGCGCTCTCAAAGAAATCAGCTGGGATGAGGGAGAGATGACGGAAATCATGGATCTTGCCATCCAACTTCAGCCTCTGAGCAATTGATTATTCCGGCTATACCGCTGATGCACTCAGTTGCAGAGGAACGGCGGCAGCTTAGCCAAGGCCATTCTGTTTCAAAACGGCATTGCCGTTTTGAAACAAGGTATGGCTGATAATAGCAAGAAAACCATTGCCCCTAGGGGCGGGAATCCGCTGCAAGCACAGCGGAAAGCGTTTGCGGCATTATTTAGCGTATCATAAACCGCTGGGCAGCAGCGGATGAAGGGAGCAAAAATATATGGATCGCAATATCTTCCAATGGATTGCTTTCCTGCTACAGGAATATGGATCATATTTTTGGGAGGGTACAATCATAACGGTGGAGATAGCCGTCCTCGGCACGCTTCTCGGCTTTATGCTGGGCTATTTCATTGGAATTGTTCAATCCTCACCGGCACATCCTCAGGATAACTTTTTTTATAAAGCCCTTCGGTACATACCCAAGGTGATCTGTAATGCTTATATTCAACTGTTCCGGGGCACTCCCATGATGGTGCAGGCCATGGTGATCTATTATGGGCTGCGGCAAAACGGCTCAAATATATCTTCCTTTTCGGCGGCTATGCTGGTGGTGCTGCTGAACACAGGAGCCTATATGGCAGAATCGGTTCGTGGCGCCATTTTGGCTATTGACAGCGGCCAGTTCGAGGGCGGCAAAGCATTGGGCATGTCCCACTTCACCATTATGTTTTCGGTGGTTCTGCCGCAGGTGCTTCGCAATCTAATCCCCGAAATGGGCAACCAGTTTATCACCAATCTTAAAATGACCTCTGTGCTCAATGTTATTGGCATCAGCGAGCTTTATTTTGCAACCAAGACTGCCGCCAATACCTACTACCGGTATTTTGAAGCCTTTTTAATTACAGGTGCCATTTATTTTGTGCTCTGCGCAATTTCGAGCGGCCTTCTCAAGCTGTTGGAAAAGAAAATGGCAGGCAAAAATCAGTATGAAATTGCCGCCGAATATCTTACGGAATAGGAGGAGCGACTATGCCTATTATCAATGTCAGCCATTTAAGCAAATCCTTTGGCAGCAATCAGGTGCTGCGGGATATCGATTTCAGCATAGAAAAGGGTGAGGTAGTCTGTATCATTGGCTCCTCGGGCTCGGGCAAATCCACTCTGCTGCGATGCATGAATCTGCTGGAGATGAAAACCAGCGGCACCATTGCTTTTAATGATGAGGAGATTGGCGGGTCCGCCCGTAAAATCAATAAATACCGTGCACAGGTGGGGATGGTTTTTCAATCCTTTAATTTGTTCAACAATATGAACGTGCTTGAAAACTGTATGGCAGGCAGCCGAAAGGTTATGGGCCGAGGCAAGGAGGAATCCAAAAGTCTTGCCATTAAATATCTGAAAAAGGTGGGTATGGCCCCTTATATCAATGCAAAACCCTCACAGCTTTCCGGTGGGCAGAAGCAGCGTGTGGCCATAGCAAGGGCATTGACCATGGAGCCGGAGGTTCTTCTTTTTGATGAACCCACCAGCGCCCTTGACCCGGAGATGGTGGGCGAGGTGCTCAGTGTTATGAAGGAGCTTGCCGCAGAGGGGCTCACCATGATTATTGTAACCCATGAGATGGCTTTTGCCCGGGATGTATCGGATCGAACCATTTTTATGGATGGAGGCGTTATTGCCGAGAGCGGGCCACCGGCACAGCTGTTTAAAAACCCGGAGAATCCCAGAACAAGGGAATTTCTCACGCGATTCATGTCCAGTTGAGTCAGCACCCCGAAACCGAGAAATTGCCCTTGTTAATATGAAATAATAGGAGATGCGTAGTTATGAAATTAGCAGATACCGGCCTCACCGCTGCCCAGCTGAAAGAGAAAGCCCACAAGTATATCATGGAGCTTTGTGAGCGGTTTGATTTGATTGCCGAAACAGGCAAGGATATGTACCTGTACGATGAAAACGGTACTCCATATCTGGATTTTTATGCGGGCATCGCTGTAAACAGCGCAGGCAATGCCAACAAAAAGGTGGTGGCTGCTGTTCAGGAACAGGTGGCCGATCTGATTCATACCTTTAATTACCCCTATACCATTCCACAGATTATGCTGGCCGAAAAAATCTGCGAAACCATTGGCATGGATAAGATTTTCTTCGAAAATTCCGGTGCGGAATCCAACGAAGCCATGATCAAGCTGGCCCGAAAATACGGCACGGAAAAACTAGGCCCCCAGCGGTATGAGATTATTACAGCCGAAAAATCCTTTCATGGCCGCACCTTTGGCGCCATGAGTGCCACCGGCCAGCCCGACAGCTCCATTCAAATCGGCTTTGGCAGCATGACCCCTGGCTTTAAATACGCCCAGTTCAACAATTTGCAATCCTTTGCCGATGCCATTACTGAAAACACCGTTGCCATTATGGTGGAGCCGGTTCAGGGGGAAGGCGGTGTGGTACCTGCCACCCACGAGTTTATGACCGGTCTGCGCAAGCTCTGCGATGAAAAAGGCCTTCTCCTTCTGCTGGATGAGGTGCAGACCGGCTGGTGCAGAACCGGAACGGTCATGGCCTTTATGGATTATGGTGTGAAACCGGATATAGTCTCCATGGCAAAGGCAATGGGTGGTGGCATGCCCATTGGTGCCATCTGTGCCAGCGAGGAGGTGGCCAAAAGCTTTACCTCCGGTTCTCACGGCACCACCTACGGCGGAAACCCGGTGGCCTGCGCGGCATCATTGGCTCAGATCAACGAGCTGCTGGATAGGGGCTTTGCCGAAAACGCCAAAGTTATGGGGGATTATTTCCGCTCGCTGCTGGAAACGCTGCCCCACGTGAAGGAAGTCCGTGGCAAAGGCCTGCTGGTGGGTGTGGAGTTTGAGGAACCCATTACAGCTCTGGATGTGAAGCATGGCTGCTTTGACCGCAAGCTTCTTGTCACCAACATTGGCACAAGCATTGTGCGTATGGTGCCTCCTCTGATTCTCACCAAGGAAGATTGCGATCAGGCCTATGCTATTTTGAAAGAGACGGTGGAGAGCCTTTCCTAGTTTTGAAAAATTGCTTATGAGAAAGGGAGAAAGCCTCGTGGAAAATGTTGTAGTTACCCTTGCCAGAGGTTTTGGCAGCGGCGGCAAGGAGATCGCCTCCAAGCTGGCCCACCGGCTCGGAATAAGCTGCTATGAGAACCGTATCCTTACATTGGCATCTCAGCTCAGCGGGCTGGATGAGGAGCTTTTTTCTGAAGTCAACGAAAAAATCCGAGGCAAAAAGTTTGCAGGCTTGCTCAGGGGGCTTCCCCGGTCGGTAAAGCCCAACCCCATGGATGGGTTTATTTCGGATGACCGTCTTTTCGAGTTTCAAAGCCAGATTCTCCGCAATTTGGCCCAGTCCGAATCCTGTGTGATTGTGGGCAAGTGCGCCGACCATGTGCTCCGGGATTTCCCCAATGTAATCAGCGTCTACATTGAGGCACCTCGTGCCTTCTGTCTGGAGCGGATTATGGACCGCATGGGTGTAAATGAAGAAACAGCCCATATTTCCATCACTAAAACCGATCAGTACCGGGCGGCCTACTATGCCCATTATACAGGCGGCAATTATTGGACCAACCCGGTAAACTACGATATGACACTCAACAGTGCCCGTGTTGGAATTGACAACTGTGTTACAGTCATCGAGGAGTATCTAAAAATACGGTTCCCGGATATTCAGTTCTAGATCAGTATGCTTTCAGCCTGTGCCAAAAGCGGCAGTGGCATTTTAAAGAGAGATGGCTCCATAAAAAAAGTCTTGCAGGCTATATACCTGCAAGACTTTTTTGCGGAACATCGTTTCTGCTTCTTACACAAATGCCTGTATCAGCGCCTGTGCACCCAATGCAACAAAAACCACGGAAGTATCGATGCTCACACCCAACAGCATAGGCTTCCACCCGATGCCTTTGATCTCTTGAAAGCTGGTTTTAAGTCCAATGGCACTCAGCGCCATAACCATAAACAGCTTGGATAAGCGGGCAATAGCGGTAACGGCTGGCTGGGGAACCAAGCCTGTGCTTTTCAGGGCCACCACCGCCAAGAAGGCCAAAATAAACCAAGGGAAAATGGAGCTTAGCTTTATTTTTTTGCCTGCACCGGCTCCTTCACCGGCCCGGGCCTTGCTTCTGGCGTGGATATAAGAGAATACCAGAACAACCGGCACAATAAACAGCGTTCTGGTCAGCTTGACAATAACCGCAAAGCTGCCCGCCGCCTCAGAAAATCCATAGCCTGCGGCTACAACAGAGGAAGTGTCGTTTACCGCTGTTCCAACCCAAAGGCCATAGCTGGTGTCACTCAGCCTAAGAAGATGCCCAATCCACGGAAAGGCAATAACCGTCAGCAGATCAAACAGAAAGGTTGCCGAAATGGCATAGGCGATATCCCGATCCTCAGCTTCAATAGCGGGCCCCAGCGTGGCAACGGCTGTGCCGCCGCAGATCGCTGTGCTGGCCGAAAGCAAGCTGGTCAACTTCCAGTTGACCTTAAACAAGCTCCCCAGCAGGTGGCCGCCGCCAAAAGCAGTGAGAAGAGTAAAGGTCATTAAAAGCAAAGCATATTTGCCCACAAACAGCACCTGCGAAAAGCTAAGCGTAATTCCCATCAGGATGATACCCAGACGCAGCACCTTCCCGGATGCAAGCTGAACACCGGCTGTTAGTGCGGGAATTTTTTTCAAAACGGGGTTTAGGAGCATTCCAAAAAGCAGGGCAAAAACGCTGGAGCCGATCAAATCACCGGGAATCAGCCCGCTGATCAGCAGGGAGAAAATGCCAAGTGCCGCTGTAAAGCCCAGCCCGGGGATGAACTTCTTATATTGTACCATATAAAACCAGATCCTTTTCGTCCATAAATTGAAAGTCTGGCTTGATTATAGTGGATCATGCTGATAAAATCAAATTATACATTCTTATTATTCTATTAGATAAATTTATGGAGGCTTGGGAATGCTGGATTATAGGCACGAAACCTTTTTGACCCTCTGCCGCATTCGGAGCTACACCAAAACGGCGCAGGCACTGCATTTAACCCAGCCCGCCGTCACCCAGCATATTAAAGCGCTGGAGGCCCATTATGGACACAGCCTGTTTGTTTATGCCGACAAAACCCTTTCGTTGACCGAGCATGGGGAACAGCTTTATAAGTTTGCTTCCACTATGGCGGCAGACAGCGACTATATGACCGGGCTTTTGCGCAGAGAAAAGCTGGCCAATCATCCGCTCCGTTTTGGTGCAACCCTGAGCATTGGCGAGTATGTTATGGCACCCATACTGGAGCAGCTGATGCGAACCCAGCCCGGTACCCCCATTTCCATGCTGGTGGAAAACACCCGGCATTTGCTGAAAAAACTCAACAGCGGCGAGATTCAGTTTGCCCTGTTGGAAGGCTTTTTTGACAAAGCGGCCTATCGCTCTGAGCTGTTTTCACTGGAACCGTTTATTGCCGTTTGCGCCAAGGATTCCCCACTGGCAAGCCGAACCCTGCGTTTTGAAGAAGCCGCGGGGAACAATCTGATTCTGCGGGAGAAGGGCTCGGGCACCCGTGAAATACTGGAGCATCTTTTACAGGAGCAAAATCTTTCCATCGCTAGCTTTGCCAGTGTAACCGAAATTGGCAACATGGCGGTGATAAAAAAGCTGGTTGAGAGAGGGCAGGGAATCACCTTTTTATATCATGCGGCGGCTAAAAAGGAGCTGGAGCAGGGCCGCCTGCGGCAATTAACCATAGAGGGCCTCAATGCCCGCCGTGAATTCAACTTTGTTTTCTTAAAAAACAGCCTGCATACAGATGAGTTTTTAGAGCATTATCGCATGTTTAAAGCCATACGGGATCGGATGAGATGAATGACATCCAGAGGAGATTATATCCCCACGCAGCCGTTGATTTTCAGCTGGGGCCTATTTGTTGTTTAATGCACAAGTGATTCTTCAGTTAATATGCAGTAGCTTTTGTTGTCTTTTCCGGGAAAAATAGAGCCTTTGTGGTATAGAATGAATTGTAATACACTGCCCGAGCTGCCCAAGGTTCAACTGAGACTGTATTATGGGAGGAACAAACATGGCGAGCATCTCCTTAAAGGACATTTGCAAGATTTATTCTGGGAACGTAACCGCTGTAGATAACTTTAACCTTGAAATTCAGGATAAGGAATTCATTATTTTAGTGGGGCCTTCGGGCTGTGGAAAATCCACGACCCTGCGTATGATTGCGGGCCTTGAAGAAATTTCTGGGGGAGAGCTTTATATCGGGGATAAACTTGTAAACGATGTGGCGCCCAAGGATCGTGACATCGCCATGGTATTCCAGAACTATGCGCTGTATCCCCATATGACCGTGTTCAAGAACATGGCCTTTGGTCTCCAGCTGCGAAAAATCCCCAAGGCAGAGATCAAGCGCAAGGTGGAGGAGGCGGCCAAAATTCTGGATATTGAGCATCTCCTTGAGAGAAAACCCAAGGCTCTTTCGGGTGGTCAGCGCCAGCGTGTGGCCCTTGGGCGGGCTATGGTGCGGGACCCGGCGGTGTTTTTGCTGGATGAGCCTCTTTCCAATCTGGATGCCAAGCTGCGAACGGCCATGCGCTCCGAGATTACCAAGCTCCACAAACGTTTGGGCACCACCTTTGTCTATGTCACACACGATCAAATTGAAGCTATGACCATGGGTGACCGCATTGTTGTGATGAAGGATGGCTTTATCCAACAGGTGGATACTCCCCAGAATCTTTACGATGCTCCCTGCAACATGTTTGTGGCCGAGTTTATCGGTTCGCCTCAGATGAATTTTCTTCCGGTTACCATTCAAAGGCAAGAGAATGGCTTTGCCGCCCTGTTCGGCAGCATTGCTATATCCATACCCCCGGGCAAGGCCCCGGAGGAGGTCTTGGCTTCCTATGAGGGCAAAGAAGTTATGCTGGGTATCCGCCCGGAAAATCTCCATGAAAAAGAGGGTCATGCAAACCTTTCCATAGCCAGCTCTTTGGAGGTTACCGTCGATCTGGCGGAGCTGATGGGCTCGGAAATATACCTTTACACCAGCGCAGATGACTGCAAGCTGACTGCCAAGGTATCTTCCCACAGCAAGGCACGGAGCGGCGAGCAGATCAGACTTTCGGTGGACTGCACGAAAATCCACCTGTTTGATAAAGAAACGCAGGAAACCATTTGCAACTAGAAGCCACAAGACATCTTCTGGATTTCTTGCCCTACGGGGATATTCTGCACGCCCGAGAAACACACAAAGAATCCATTCGCTAGGCGGGTGGATTTTTTATTTTCGAAAATTTTCGTGTAGTCCGCAGGCCAGTGGTGGTGCTTGTTCACAAAACAAAGCGAACTTTTTTTGACGAAGTGCATAAAATGTTATTGACAAATCACTGCAAGTAGAGTATAGTAATGCGTAAATAAAACATATAATTTATATAGGTTTAGTATAAAAAGGAGAAAGAGCCATGTTTATTCTAACAGTAAGCCTTGTTTGTGCATGTTGTATGGCGATGTGTTGTAGCATCGTTTCTATTGCTTTGCACAAAAGGCTTGCTGTTTTAAGGCGTTTCCGGTGTACATAAGTTGTTGTATACAGAAGAAGCGGCAGACAGTAACGTCTGCCGCTATTTTTATAGGTTGAAATCGATAACCCCATATAACTGCTGTGCCTGCAAAAAATAGAAACGAGGTGTCAAATGGTTAATTTAGTGATTATCGGCTGCGGAGATGTAACGGAAAAACGCCACGGCCCGCTGGCTGCACGAAGCCAAAAGGTTAAGCTTAAAGGTTTTTATAACCGCTCTCCCCATAAAGCGGAAGCCTTTGCCCGGAAATATGGCGGTAAGGCCTATGCATCACTGATTCAGATATGGGAAGACGATGCAGTGGATGCGGTTCTGGTGGCCACACCGGAAGAATCCCATGCAGAAATTGCCGTTGCAGCGTTAAGGGCAGGTAAGCATGTATTATGTGAAAAGCCTTTGGCGGCCAGTGCAGAAGAGGCCTACCGAATGCTGGAGGCCGAAAAGGAATCGGGTAAAATCCTGACCATTGTCAACACGCAGCGGCTGTATCCCGCTCACCAATGGGTGAAGCATCAGCTGGATTCCGGCGAAGTGGGGCGTGTGGTTGCCTTTCACAGTGAATACGCCACCGGTGGTTTGGAAGTCACGGCTTCCAAGGAGCAGCAAGAAGATTTTTACGATCGAAGCGGTTACACCAACGGGGTCTTGGCGCAGGTGGGGAACCATCGAATTGATCTGCTCCACTATTTGCTGGGCGAGAAGTCAAGTGAGGTTTTGCTCAACGCCGGGTCACATGTAAAAACCCTTGCCAATGGGAGCCCCATTCCCTATGAGGATTATGCGGTACTTAATCTCCGCTACGACAGCGGTGTGCAGGGAACCATTGCAGTCAACTGGTTCCATTACGGGGAGCTGAGGCGGGAAAGCTGTATTTACGGAACAGAAGGAACACTGGTGACCTACGCCGGGGGTGCCGATGCGGTTCTTTACCGCAAGAATGGTGAAAAGCTGGCCTTCTCGGCCCCGGCGGCCTACAAGGAGCTGTATCCCGAGCCGCTTACCCCCATCATCGAGCTTTTTGCCGATTCCATAGCACAGGGGAAGAAACCCTTTGTGCTGTCTGAGGATGGATTGTATGCTCTGGCAGTTCAAGAAGCGGCCTACGCTTCTCTTGCCGCCGGAGGTTGGATAAAGGTTAAAACATTTTAAGGAGGAATTGAGAATGACCAGTACAGAAAGAGTTAAGGCGACACTTGCCAACCAGCCGGTGGATCGTATTCCCATTTCAGGATGGAGGCATTTTCCTCTCGTTGATCAGCACCCCGAAAAGTTCATTGAGAAAACCATTGAATACACCGACCGGAACGACTGGGATATTATCAAGCTGATGTCCCAAGGGCAGTTTTTCGCACAGGCTTATGGGGCCGAAATCCAGTTTTCCACCGATCCTTTGGAGTGGGGTGGAAAAGTAATCCGGTATGTTGTAGAGGCACCTGCGGATTTGGAGAAGCTCCAGCCTCTTCCGGCCTCCAACCCTATACTTGACCGAGAGGTTAAGCTTGCCAAAGGTGTTGTGGAGCATTACAAAGGCAGTAAGGTGATCATTGGCACAACCTTTACGCCTCTTTCGTGGCTCAAGCAGCTTTCACCGGGTAACCCGGCCATTGCGCACATACAGCCGGTTAAAGAAACCAGCCCCCTGCCTGATTTTATCCAAAACCATAAAGAGGCCTTGCACAGAGCATTGCGGGCGATCAACCAGACCAACAAGAATTTTGTGGATGCCCAGATTGCCGCAGGCGTGGATGGCTTTTTCATCGCCGAGCAATTTGCTTCGGAGGATGATCTTTCCCGGGAGGCCTATGCGGAATTCGGAAAGCCCTATCTGGAAGAACTGCTGGCTTACATCAAGGGGCGGACTTGGTTTAACATGCTGCATATCCATGGTTCCCGCAAGCTGATCTTTGATGAGCTGGCAGGCGCGGATGTGCAGTCCATCAACTGGGAGGATCGGGACCCGGCAATAAAGGATGACCAGCAGAAAAGCCTTGGTGAAATTCGCAGTATAACCGACAAGGTGCTAGTGGGTGGAATCGAGAAAGCGCTGCCATTTAAGCTGGCGGGGCAAAGAGAGCAGCTCAAAGCACATTTAACCAGACGCTATCAGGCCCTTCAGGAAGAAACAGGCGGCAAGGGCGTTGTCTTTGCACCGGGCTGCGGCTTCGGGCTGGATGTGGATGAAAGCCTGTATTCCGTGGTTTTGGAGGTGGTTCAAGGTAAATAGCTTGAACAGGCCGCAGATCTTAAACCCATTTAAATTATTACAAGAGGAGAAATTCCCAATGAAAAAGAAAAGTTTAACCGGTATTCTGGCTGCTGTTCTGGTGGTTTCACTGGCAGCCTGCGGCCAAACTGCCCCGGCAGCCCCGGCTTCCTCCGCCGGCAGTGAAGCTCCTGCTTCCACAGCAGAGGCCTCCCCAGGAGTGGAAAAGGTCTATGTGGCCCATACACAAAGCTCCAAGCCTATGAACTATGTAAACGAAAAAGGCGAATCCGATGGCTACGAGGTAAAGGTAATGAAGCTCATCGACGAGCTTCTGCCCGAATATGAGTTTGAGTTTGTTCCCACCTCTGACGATGACCTGCTTATCGGCATCGAGACCGGCAAATACGATGTGGGCACCAAGGGCGCTTGGTGGACTGAGGAACGCTCCAAAAAATTTATTTTCCCCAAAGAGGCCATTGGTGCCAGCAGCATCGGCATTCTGGTTCGCACTGCGGATAGCGAAACCGTTACAGACCTGCTCAGCTTTGCCAAAACAGGCGGCAAGCTGGTTCCCATTGCCCCCAACAATGCACAGTATAATGTAATCTTGGAATACAACAAAGAAAACCCCGATAACGCCATCAACTTGGAAGCAGCGGATACCTTTGAGATTGCCGATGCCTACCAGTGGGTGATTGAAGGCCGATACGATGCCTTCTTCTGCACCAAAACCTCCTATGTTAACAACGTGACCTTGGATGAATCCCCTTATTCCCAGTATAACGACCAGCTCAAGTATATTGTTCACCGCTCTCTGCCCACATGGCCCCTTTTTAACAAAGAGAATCAGGCCTTTGCAGATGCCTATGACAAGGCCTTTAAACAGCTGCTGGACAGCGGCAAGATCAATGAGGTCATGCATGAATATCTGGGTGAAAACACCTTCGATTATCTATAAGCCTTTTTAGGTTCGGCTGCTACAGAGCAAAGGTTCTGGGTTCAAAGGGCAGTTCTTACGGCAGCTTCCATGCAGTCAGCCAATGTTGGTTCTTCTTTGGCTATTATATAGTCAATCAATATCAAAATCCTATGGAATTTTGATACAGCGGATTTTTATCCGCTGGCACGCCTTTGGCGTGGGATTGACTATGCAGCAAGGTTAATGCCGCCAAAAGGCGGCGTGCGGCATACGCCGCAGCTTGAAAACACTATAGTGTTTTCAAGCTAACCAGCTGTAACCTCCTTTTCGGATAGAACCAATTAATACACTTACCGGGAGGACTTAAACATGGTTTTTCCTTTTAAACCAAGCGTTGTTTTCGAATCAATGCTTGCTGTGCTGCCCTATTTGCCCTTTACTCTGCTGATTGTTCTGCTTGCCATTGTATTGGGGCTTCTTTTGGGAGGCATTCTGGCAAGAATGAAGCTTTCCTCCAATAGAGGGCTTCGCTTGCTGGCCGATGGTTATACTTCCATTATGCGCTGCACACCCAGCATTGTTCTTCTTTTCATTGTCTTTTATGGCGTTCCCAAGCTGGTCTGGGTGCTCTTTCGCACCGATATCAATTATCTGCACCGGGGCTTTTTCACCGTTATCACCTTCCTCCTTTTATATGCGGCTACCTCCTCGGAGCTCATGCGCTCCGCCTATGAATCGGTGGATAAGGGCCAGAGGGAAGCGGCTGTGAGCATCGGCCTTTCGGAGTTCCAGAGCTTCTGGCGAATTTTGCTGCCCCAGTGCTTTGCCGTGGCACTCCCAGCCTTTGCCACCTCTGCCGTGGGGCTTCTCAAAGAAACAGCGCTGGCCTTCACCATCGGCCTTGTTGATATTATGGGCAAAGCCAAGCTGGTGATTTCCAACAACTACAATGCGTATGCCATTGAGACCTATCTGGGGCTGGCACTGATATACTGGGCGATCTCACTGTTGGCCCAACTGGGTGTCTCGCTTCTGGAAAAAAGGCTGATGCGGGGCAAGCGCCAGCTGCAAGCGGGGAGGGGGGCCAAAAATGTTTAACACCGAATTTTTTGCCAAAACCTTTTTTCTGGCCCTTTCCGGTATTCCCACAACCCTGAATATCACGGCGGTTTCTCTGCTTATAGCCGTTCCATTGGCATTTTTTATGGCGCTGTCCAGAATATACCGGGTACCGATGGCACGGCAGGCAGTTACCCTTTATGTTTCCTTTGTGCGGGGAACACCGCTGATCTTGCAGATACTCATTGTCTATAGCCTTGTGCCTTCACTGCTGGCAGCTTTTTTCAAAGAAATAGGGAGCAGCTACAATATCTTTGACCTGAACCCCATCGTATATGGCTATACGGTTTTTTCCCTGAATACAGCGGCTCTGCTCACCGAGGTTTTCCGCTCCGCTCTGCTAACAGTGGATAAAGGCCAGCTGGAAGCGGCCCACTCCATCGGGATTGGCACAGTCCGGGCTTATACCCGTATTATTCTGCCGCAGGCACTGGTGGTGGCGCTGCCCAATCTGGCCAATACCACCATCACCCTGATCAAAAGCACCTCCCTTGCCTTTATGATGACCATCAAGGAAATCACAGCGCTGGCAAAGCTGGAGGCAAACTACGGCTACAATTACATTGAAGCCTATCTGGATATCTGGATTGTCTATATCCTGCTTTGCTCGGCCATTGAGTTTCTGTTCCGGTGGGCAGAAAAGGCAATGAAGGTCTATAAAAGCGGCAAAACCGGTTCTGTGCGAAAAAATAGCCGAAAGGAGGCTGTATCACATGCTGAAGGTTAAAAATATCCACAAGGCATTCCACCACAATGAGGTGCTCAAGGGCATTGATCTGGAGGTGGAAAAGGGAGATGTGGTGGTGATTCTGGGCCCCAGCGGCTCGGGCAAAACAACACTGCTGCGCTGCATCAATTTTTTGGAGCGGGCCGATAAAGGTGAACTGGAGCTGGGTGAAATCCATACCCCCTTTAAAGGGGCTGGCAAGAAAACCATCCGGGAGGTACGCAAGAGAACAGCCTTTGTTTTTCAGCACTACAATCTCTTTAACAACAAAACCGTGCTCCAAAATGTCACCGAGGGGCTGATCATTGGCCGCAAAATGCCCAAGGCACAGGCAGAAGAAATTGCAGCCAAGGCTTTGGAAAAGGTTGGCCTTTCGGATAAGCACGATGCTTATGCCTCTCAGCTTTCCGGCGGGCAGCAGCAGCGGGTGGGCATTGCCCGGGCCATTGCCGTGAACCCCGATGTAATTTTATTTGATGAGCCTACCTCCGCTTTGGACCCTGAGCTGATCGGCGAGGTTTTGCAGGTCATGAAGAATCTGGCCAAAGAAGGCACCACCATGATTGTGGTGACCCATGAAATGAACTTTGCCCAAAATGTGGGCACCAAAATTGTGTTTATGGATAAGGGCGTGGTGGTGGAACAGGGAACACCCCGGGAGGTTATCCAGAACCCCCAGGAGGAGCGCACCAAGCAGTTCCTGCGCTTGTTCCTGGCGGAACACGATTATGTTATATAGCTAACATCCAAAGCAGAATTTATACGGAGAGCGAAGGCAATAGCTGTGGAAAGGTGCAGTTTTTATGGCACACCAAGCAGCTATTGCTTTTGCCTTTTATACATAGTTTTCATATTAAAAGCCTTGGCCTATGGCAGCCCGCGGCTAGCCCGATCAGCGGGAATAATGGCATTAAATAAAAATTCGTGCATTATAGCAAATTTAACCTCCCTTTATCCTAGGCTTTACAAAAAAAAGAACAAAGAATGCCGGCTTTTTCGGGCAATAACAAGGATTTTATACGGGGTAAAAGGGCTGAAAAACAGGGTTTCACTAGGGGCGGTTAGCAATTTACTCTTGACATTTTCGGCAGAAAGTTTATAATTCAAGTAGCACTTTACCACTTAAAATCGATAAAGCAAACAATGTGTACATTTGGGAGGATGAATGAAATGAAAAAACTGCGCAAACTGACTGCGCTGGCTGCATGTGTTGCCATGTTGGCTTCTTTGGCCGCCTGCTCCGGCGGTGGAAGCTCTTCTGTGCCTGCCGCATCTGCTCCGGAAGCACCTGCCGCTTCTCAGGCTGCTGAAAGCACCGAAGCTGGGGACGGTAAAACCTATGTTGTGGGCATTTCCCAGCTGGTTCAGCATGAGGCTCTGGATGCTGCCACAGCGGGTTTCCGTGCGGCTCTCACTGAAAAGCTCAACAATAAGGTAACCTTTGACGAGCAGAACGCACAGGGCGATCCTGCCACCTGCTCCGCCATTGCCAGCGGCTTTGTTTCTTCCAATGTTGACCTGATTATGGCCAACGCAACCCCCGCCCTTCAGGCTGCGGCCGCCGCCACCTCCGATATTCCCATTCTGGGAACCTCCATTACAGAATATGGCGTGGCTCTGGACATAGCAGATTTTAACGGTACGGTAGGCGGCAACATCTCTGGTACCTCCGATTTGGCTCCGCTGGATCAGCAGGCCACTATGATCAAGGAGTTCTTCCCGGATGCCAAAAAAGTGGGCCTGATTTACTGCTCCGCCGAGGCAAACTCCCTGTATCAGGTCAACACTGTCAAGGCTGCTCTGGAAGGAATGGGCTATGCCTGTGAGCTGTATCCTTTCTCTGATTCCAATGATCTTGCCTCCATTACCACGAATGCAACTAAAAGCTGCGATGTGATCTATGTGCCCACCGATAACACTGTGGCTTCCAACACCGGTATCATCGATAACATCTGCCAGCCTGCCAAAATCCCTGTCATCGCAGGTGAAAAAGGCATCGCTGCCGGCTGCGGCGTGGCAACGCTCTCCATCGATTATTATGATCTTGGATACAGCACCGGCTTGATGGCCGCTAAAATTTTAACCGGTGAGAGCGATATCTCCACCATGCCCGTGGAGTATGCCCCAAATTTCACCAAGATGTATAACCCCGCCATCTGCGAGGCTTTGGGCATCACCCCGCCTGCAGGTTATGAGCCCATCGAAGCCTAAATTTGCATAAATAACCATTTGAACCGGCAGAAAAGGAGTTCCCTTTTTTGCCGGTTTCTGTTATACTTAATAAGATTTATGTTGTATGTCAGCTATATGTAAAGTGGAAGTTCCGCCTTGGATATGCAGGCTATGCAGCTAAAGCGTGCAGAACGCGCGTATCTTATACAGGTTATCGGGGGAATCAACTTGGCGCTCAATCCGCTTGATCTGCTCGGCCAGATGCCGGGCGCTGTGGCACAGGGCCTGATTTGGGGCATAATGGCCATAGGTGTGTATATTACTTACAAAATTTTGGATGTTGCCGATCTGACAGTAGATGGCTCTTTCTGCACCGGTGGTGCGGTATGCGTTATGATGCTGATGGCTGGCTTCGATGTCGGGTTTGCTTTGTTTGCTGCCTTTGTGGTGGGCCTGCTCACCGGGCTGGCTACCGGCTTTTTCCATACCTTTTGCGGGATCTCGGCTATTTTGGCCGGTATTTTAACCCAGCTTGGGCTGTGGTCGGTAAATCTGGCTATTATGGGCAAGGCCAATCAGTCCATCAATGTGAACAACTACCAGCTTTTGGTTTCCCTGCGCTATTTGCAGGAGGTGCTGAAAGGGATCCGGCCTTTTTACTGGTCGCCGATTCTGGTTGTGAGCCTATTTGTGGCGGCTATCATTGCTTTGCTTTATTGGTTTTTCGGCACCGAACTGGGCGCCGCTATCCGGGCCACCGGTGCAAACCTGAATATGGCCAGAGCACAGGGCATCAACACCGATTTTAACAAGGTGTTGGGGCTGATGCTCTCCAATGGGATTGTAGCTCTTTCTGGCGGGCTGCTGGCTCAGTATCAGGGCTTTGCGGATATCAACATGGGCCGTGGTGCCATTGTCATTGGGCTCGCTGCCGTGATCATCGGGGAAGTTCTTTTTGCCCGGATTTTCCGCAACTTTGCTCTGCGTCTGCTGGGCGTTGCCGCCGGCGCCATTATCTATTACATGGTCATTCAGGCTGTTCTGTGGCTGCGGCTGGATTCCAACTACCTGAAGCTGCTTTCTGCGCTGGTGGTTGCCGTTTTCCTTGCGGTTCCTTACTGGAAGGGAAAATATTTTTCTGCTGCCTTTGCCCGCAAAGGAGGTGCAGACCGTGCTTAAAATCGAAAATATTTCAAAAACCTTCAATCCCAACACCGTGAACCAGAAGGTGGCACTTAACAATCTTTCCCTGACTTTGAACGACGGCGATTTTGTCACCGTTATTGGCGGCAACGGTGCGGGAAAATCCACCATGCTCAATGCGGTGGCCGGTGTCTTTACAGTGGATGAAGGCCAGATTCTTATTGATGGAAACAATGTTACCAGCCTGCCTGAATACAAACGGGCTACCTTTATCGGCCGTGTCTTTCAGGACCCTATGATGGGAACCGCCGCCAGCATGGGCATTGAGGAAAACCTTGCCCTTGCACTGCGCAGGGGCCAGACCAGAAGCCTGCGCTGGGGCATTACAGGCAAGGAGAGGGCTGAGTATCGGGAGCTGCTCAAAACGCTGGATTTGGGCTTGGAACAGCGTCTGACCTCTAAGGTAGGGCTGTTATCCGGTGGGCAGAGGCAGGCTCTTACCCTGCTGATGGCCACACTGAAAAAACCCAAACTGCTTTTGCTGGATGAACATACCGCCGCCCTTGACCCTAAAACGGCCGCTAAGGTGCTGGAAACCACCGAGAATATCATTCGCCGGGATCATTTAACCACCCTGATGATTACACACAACATGAAGGATGCCATTACCCATGGCAACCGCCTTGTGATGCTGTATGAGGGCCGGGTTGTCATTGATGTGGGCGGCGAGGATAAAAAGAAGCTGACTGTAGAAAAGCTGCTGGAGATGTTCAGCAAGGTCAGCGGCTCGGATGAAGCCAACGATAAGATGCTTCTCTCGTAAAGAGGTATCATTCATTTATGAAAAGGCCGCCTTTGCAGCTCTATGCTGTAAGGCGGTTTGCTTTTATACACCCACAAACACGCACTGCATGCATATGAGTATAAAGTCGGTATAGACCGCCTATGGCGGTTGGTGGCAAATTGCCGCAGTTTAAAACCGCACTGCGGTTTTAAACCTATACAACTATAAGGGAGGGGTTGCCATGACTATACAAAAGCTCCGCTACATTATTGAAATTGTCGGCAGCGGCTCCATGAGTGAGGCGGCCAAGCGCCTTTTCATCACACAGCCCAGCCTTTCCGGTATGGTGAAGGAGCTGGAGGAGCAGCTTGGCTTTACCATTTTCCTGCGTACCAACAAGGGAGTGACCCTCTCGCAGGAGGGGGCGGAGTTTCTGGGCTATGCCCGGCAGGTGGTGGAGCAGACCGACCTGCTGGAACAGCGCTACCTCCATGTCAAACCCTCCCGCCAGCTGCTTTCGGTCTCCACCCAGCACTATGCCTTTGTGGTACAGGCTTTTGTGCGGCTCATTGAGGAGTTTGGAGCCGATGAATATGAATTTACCTTCCGAGATACCCGAACCCACGAAATTCTGGAGGATGTACGCACCCTGCGCAGTGAAATCGGGGTGATCTATATGAACGATTTCAACGAAAAGGTGCTCAGCCAGATTCTGCGGCAGTATGGGTTGGAGTTCCACAAGCTCTTTACTGCAAAGCCCCATATCTTTGTGGGAGCCTCCAACCCTCTTGCCCAGAAAAAGGCGGTTACCTTGGAGGATTTGGAGGAATACCCCTGCCTCTCTTTTGAGCAGGGGGAATACAATTCCTTTTACTATTCGGAGGAAATCCTCAGTACGCTGGTTCATAAAAAAAGCATCCGGGTCTCCGACCGGGCCACGATCTTTAACCTGATGATCGGGCTTGGGGGTTACACCATTTCTACAGGCGTGATTAATGCAGACCTCAACGGCAGTGACATTGTCTCGGTTCCGCTGCTGGTGGATGAGACCATAACAGTGGGGTGGATAGCCCATAAAAGCGTTACCCTTTCCCGGCTGGCGGAGCAGCTGGTGATAAAGCTGGAGGAGGCTGCTCAAGCCTCTGGGTATATAGGATAAAGCTATACCAAACCAATTATACTATGTATTATCCGATATCCTATTCCTGTGGTATACTTTGTTCAACGAAGATTACCGTATGGAGGGAATAGACTATGAGCCAATATGCAAATGTCAAACAGAGGAACCTGCCCCCTTTCCGTTTTGACAGTGTCGGCAGCTTTTTGCGGTCGGAGGCGCTGAAACAAGCCCGGGAGCAGTTTAACCAAGGAACCCTTACACAGGCCCAGCTCACACAGGTTGAGAACGATGAAATCACCAAGCTGGTTGCAAAGCAAAAGGAAGTGGGCCTTCGTGCCGTTACTGATGGTGAGTTTCGCCGCAGCTACTGGCACCTTGATTTCTTTTGGGGCTTTCAGGGAGTCAAGCATGTGGTGCTGGATCAGGGCTATCAGTTCCATGGGGAGGAAACCCGGGCTGATTCCGCTATCCTGACCGGTAAGCTGGGCCTTGACGGCCATCCTTTTCTGGAACATTACCGCTTCTTGAAAAGCCTTGTGGGTGAGGATACAGTCGCCAAGCAGTGCATCCCGGCACCCGCCCAATTCTATGCCGAACTGGTGCGAGGCGATAATGAAAAGCTGGTGGATACATATTACCCCGATAGGGAAGAGCTTTATAAAGATATCGCCCATGTTTACCGGCAGGCAATCCTGGCCTTTTATGAACTGGGCTGCCGCAACCTTCAGCTGGATGACTGCACTTGGGGCATGGTCTGTGATGAAAACTTCTGGAAGCTGATGGCAGGGGAGGGCTATGACCTGCAATCTCTCATGGAGCTGTACCTGCGCCTGAACAACGATGCGCTCACCGATTTGCCGAAGGATTTGGTTGTGACCACCCATGTGTGCCGGGGCAATTATCACTCCACTTGGGCGGCCTCCGGCGGCTACGATACAGCGGCCCCGGTTCTTTTTGCCAGGGAAAATGTGGATGCCTTCTTCCTCGAGTTTGATACAGACCGTGCCGGTGGCTTTGCCCCTTTGAGCTATGTTCCCGCCCACAAGCAGGTGGTGCTGGGGGTCTTTTCCTCCAAGACTGGTCAGCTGGAAGACAAGGAGGCTATTTTGAGCCGCATTAAGGATGCAATAGAGTTTGTTTCCATTGATAATATCTGCCTGAGCCCCCAGTGTGGGTTTGCCTCCACCGAGGAGGGTAACATCCTCACCGAGGAGCAGCAATGGGCTAAGCTGCGGTTTATTAAGGACATTGCAGACGAGCTTTGGAAATAAGCCCTGTTTTTTCTATAGTTATACCTATGGCTGCTGCCCAGTTTCAAAGCCTTCACGGTATAGCCAATAAACTTGAAAACGAAGGTTTCGTTTTCAAAAGCAAGCTTTGCTTGCTTTGCGCCAAAGGCGCAGTTTTGCTTCTTAGTATGCCGTTCTCCCGCTTGTTTTCAAGTTTGGCTACTATAAAATTGAAGCAGAGGAATGAAAGATCAAAAGAGGCATGGAATTTGCATTCCACGCCTCTTTATTATTGCTTAAGAACCACCGGCTTTGCCGGTGGAGAAAGACCTTATAGGTATGGACAAGAAAAAAGCTCCCCGATATATTAAAAGTTAAGGTCTGCCAACCTAACTAAAAAATCGAGGAGGTCTTTAAATGAAAGACATAAACAGTTTAGAACATACCAAGTGGAGATGTCAATACCACGTAGTATTTGCACCAAAATACAGGAGACAAGTAATATATCGGGAAATTAAAGCAGACATAGGGTTTATCCTAAGGAAATTGTGTGATCAAAAAGGGGTAGAAATTATAGAAGCGAACGCATGCCCAGATCACATCCATATGCTAATCAGTATACCACCAAAGTTTAGTGTATCGCAGATAATGGGGTATCTAAAAGGGAAGAGCAGCTTAATGATATTCGACCGTCATGCAAATTTGAAGTACAAATATGGAAATAGGCATTTCTGGGCAAGAGGGTATTATGTGGATACAGTAGGGCGGAATAAAAAGCAGATACAGGAGTATATCAAAAAGCAATTGGAGGAAGATGAGCTATCCGATCAGATGAGTCTCAAGGAGTACACTGACCCGTTTACGGGTAGCAAGAACACCAAGGCATAAAAACGTACCCCTTTAGGGGTTGCCCGAGAAAGCAATGCGGATGGCAGATCTTTCGGGACCCCTTTAGGGGTACTGTCTGTATTGTGCCCTTCTAGGGCTTATTCAAGCCTCCGGCTTAGCCGGAGGTTTTGACTATTGCAAGTATTTGCAGTCTAGCCGCCCAGATAAGCTTTACGGATACTGTCGCTTTCCGCCAGCTCTTTACCGGTACCGGAAATGGCAATCTTGCCTGTTTCCAGCACATAGGCCCGGTCAGCAATGGAAAGGGCCATCTGTGCATTCTGCTCCACCAGCAGAATGGTGGTGCCAGCCTTGTTCATCTCGTGGATAATGGAGAAAATCTGCTCCACCAGAATGGGAGCAAGACCCATGGAAGGCTCATCCAGCATCAGCAGCTTGGGGCGGCTCATCAAAGCCCGGCCCATGGCCAGCATCTGCTGTTCACCGCCGGAAAGAGTACCGGCAACCTGCTTGCGGCGCTCCAAAAGGCGGGGGAACAATTCATACACCTTTTTCAGATCAGGATCAAATTCATTGGAAGGGCGGGTATAGGCGCCCATTTCCAAATTTTCTTCCACGCTCATCTGTAAAAAGATACGCCGCCCCTCGGGAACATGGGCCAGCCCACGCTTCACAATACGGTCGGGGGCAATGGCGGCAATGTTTTCACCCATAAAGGTGACCGAGCCGGTACGGGAATGGAGAAGCCCGGAGATGGTATGCAAAACGGTGGTTTTGCCTGCACCGTTTGCGCCGATCAGAGTGACGATTTCGCCCTCGTTAACCTCCAGCGAAACATTCTTGATGGCATGAATGGCATCGTAGTAGACATTGATTTCTTCAACCTTCAGCATTGCCCTCAGCCCTCCTTTTTCTTGCCCAGATAGGCCTCGATGACCTGCGGGTTATTCTGAATCTCGCCGGGAGTGCCTTTGGCAATGACCTTGCCGAAGTTCAGCACACAGATTCCCTCACAGATGCCCATAACCAGATTCATATCGTGCTCGATGAGCATAATGGCAATCTGGAAGGTATCCCGAACCTTGACGATGTTTTCCATCAACTCGGCGGTTTCGGAGGGATTCATGCCGGCAGCCGGTTCATCCAGCAGAAGAAGGGAAGGATTAGTTGCCAGTGCCCGAACAATTTCCAGCCTGCGCTGTGCGCCATAGGGCAGAGAGCCGGCCTGATGATGGGCGAAATCCTGCATGTCAAAAATAGAAAGCAGCTCCAAGGCCCGGTCATGAGCCAGCTTTTCCGCCTTCCAATAGGCAGGCAGGCGAAGAATGCCGCTCCACATATCGTAGTTGATGTGGTTGTGCAGGCCCAGCTTCACATTATCCTCAACAGTCAGGTTGGAGAAAAGGCGGATATTCTGGAAGGTACGGGCAATACCGGAGCGGTTCACCTGCATGGTGGTCATGCTGTGGGTATCCCGGCCATCCAGCAAAATGGTTCCGCGGGTGGGCTGATAAACCTTGGTGAGCAGGTTGAAAACGGTGGTTTTACCGGCACCGTTGGGGCCGATCAGACCGGCAATTTCGGTGCGTCCAACTGTAAGATTGAAACTGTCTACAGCGGTCAGGCCACCAAAATCAATACCCAGATTGCGGACATCCAGAACAGGCAGCTTATCGATATCCCGCTCGGGAATGATGCTGTTGGAAGGAACTGGAATCATTTTAGTGGGGGGTCTTTTCTCAAAATTCATTTGGATGCGCCCCCTTTCTTGTTGGCAGGGCGAATGGCTGCGAGGCCACGGTTGATGATGCTGCGGAAGGAGCCGCTGTTGGTAGTCAGCATAACGAGAATCAGCACCACGGCGTAGATCAGCATACGGTAATCATTGAACTGGCGAAGCATTTCGGGCAAAACGGTGAGAATCGTTGCCGAAACGATGGAGCCCCACATGTTGCCAAGGCCGCCCAATACCACAAACACCAGAATTAGGATAGAGGTGTTGAAGTTGAACTTGGTGGCAATGATGGTGGAAAAATTCATGGCATAAAGAGCGCCTGCACCACCGGCTAAGGCCGCAGAGGTGACAAAAGCCATCATTTTATACTTGGTAACCGGGATGCCGACACTTTCGGCGGCAATGCGGTTGTCACGCACTGCCATGATCGCCCGGCCCGAACGGCTCTTTACCAGATTGAGAACAATGACCAGAGTGAGTATAATCAGCACAAAGCCGGTGGTGAAGGTGGAAAGCTTAGGTATAGCTGAAATACCCATCGGTCCATCGATGATGATGCGCCCGCCCGGGTTCAGCTCCAAAGCAGCGGCACTGCTTAAAAAGCCGAAGTGAAGCCCGCGGTCATCCACGCCTACATACAGGCAGGTGATGATGTTTTTGATAATCTCACCGAAGGCCAGTGTTACGATGGCCAGATAGTCACCTGCCAGCCGCAGAACCGGTATACCAATGAGAACCCCGGCCAGTGCTGCAAAGAGAGTACCTGCTAAAATACCAACACCCAAGCGTACCATCGGAATGGGGATTACATTTTCCAGACTGATGCAGGCCACCACACCGGTAAAAGCGCCAACGCTCATAAACCCGGCATGTCCAAGTGAAAGCTCACCCAAAACACCAACAGTCAAGTTTAGGGAAATGGCCATAATCACATATGCGCAGATGGGCACCAGCTGCCCCTTCAGGGAAGAGCTGAGATTGCCGCCAGCCATCAAAAACTGAAGGACTACATAAGCCACAATGACAGTGCCGTAGATGCAGGTGTTGGTGCGGACAGCCTTACTGAATTTATTCATACTGCCCACCTCAAACTTTCTCGGTAATCTGCTTCCCTAGAAGCCCAGTAGGCTTTACAAGCAGAATGATAATCAAAACAGCGAATACAATGGCATCGGAAAGCTGTGTGGAGATATAGCCTTTTCCGAATATCTCGATAATACCCAGTAGAATTCCACCCAGCATAGCACCGGGAATGGAACCGATACCACCGAATACGGCAGCGGTAAAGGCTTTGATGCCCGGCATAGCGCCGGTGGTGGGCATCAAAGTGGGGTAAGCGGAGCAAAGCAGCACACCGGCAATGGCAGCCAGTGCGGAGCCAATGGCAAAAGTGACCGAAATGGTCATATTCACGCTGATGCCCATGAGCTGGGCGGCACCCTTATCCTCCGAGCAGGCACGCATGGCCTTACCCATTTTGGTGGTTCCGGTGAACCAAGTCAACCCCAGCATAATCACAATGCAGGTGATAACTGTGACAATGGCAATGGAAGAAATGGAAAGCTGCCCATCAAAGAGCTTGAGGGCGGTTTCCGGCACAACGGGAAGAAACACCTTGGGGCTGGAGCTCCAAAGAAGCTGTGCTCCATTTTGGAGGAAATAGCTGACACCAATGGCGGTGATCAAAACCGCCAGAGAGGGAGCGGAACGCAGTGGCTTGTAGGCAAGACGTTCAATAACAACGCCCAGCATGGTACACACCACCATAGCCAGCAAAACGCCTGCTATAGGCGGGAGCTGCCATCGGGAGGTAGCGAAGAAGCAGACATAAGCGCCAACCATGATCACATCGCCGTGTGCAAAGTTAAGCATCTTGGCAATACCATATACCATCGTGTAACCCAGGGCGATGATGGCGTAAACACTGCCAAGACTCAGTCCGCTGATCAGATAGGAAAGGAACGTCATGATATACACACCTTCATTCTTGTTTGAGCGTATAGGAAAAACCGCATCCAACTCGCTCGTATCCTCTTAACATCACAAAAAACAAGCCTGGGAAATTCTTCTTCAGAGCCACTTAGAGCATTTTGTCCGGTGGGTTTTGGCGGCATACATAAAACAGACTCTACTATTATGTATCAATGACCCTATAAAAATCAAGATGTATTCCCGGGCAGGCAGTGGCCATAACCGGGGCATCCAAAAGTTAACCATACAATACAATAGAAGGGCTGCCGAATTTGCTCGGCAGCCCTCCCTTAAAACAATCTGAAAGGGCAAGGGCAGCTTAGTCCATACCGACGTAGGCGCCGCTCTGAATAACCATGCCCTTGGGGCTCTTGGAAACTTCACCACTAGCGGCCCAGGTCATATCCTGACCGGTCAGGCCATCAACAGAAATGGTGGGGAAAGTGGCAACCAGCTTTTCGCAGATATCCTGTGCACTCATGTCAGGAGTAGCGCCGGCAGCTTCCAAAGCAGCTTTATAGGCATAAATGCAGTCGTAACCGTCAGCAGCAAACTGGTTGGGGGTTTCGCCGAACTTCTCTTTGTATTTGGCAACAAAGCTGGTGGTCAGCTCGTCGGTGGAATCTGCATTAAAGGGAGTCAACAGCATTACGTTTTCAGCCAAGGAGGTATCAAAGTTTTCCAGAGCAAGGATACCGTCCATGCCGTCTACACCAAAGAACTTAGGAGCAAAATCCATTGCCTTGGCCTGCTGGAAGATCAAAGAAGCGGGGGTATAGTAAATGGGCAGGAACACAAGGTCAGCGCCTTTGTTTTTAGCATCGGTCAGCTGAACGGAGAAATCGTTCTGGCTATCCTCGGTAAAGGTGGTTGCAGAAACAATTTCAAGGCCAAGCTCTTTGGCTTTGCTCTCAAAAGTGGAGTAGATACCGGAGGAATAAACATCATCGTTCTTGTAGATAACAGCGATCTTGGTGCCCAGCTTCTTATCAGAGATATACTGTGCGGAGGCCAAACCCTGGTTGGGGTCGGTGAAGCACATCTGATACATATTGTCTTTGCCATCAATGACTGCGGTAGCAGAAGCAGAAGGAGTCAAAGCAAAGATGCGGTCTGCAAAGGTTTCAGCAGCAGTGGCAGCACAGGGGGTGCTGGTAACCGAACCCAAGGAAATCTGCATGCCCCAGTCTTTCAGCTGGTTGTAAGCATTGACTGCCTTCTCAGCGTCATGCTCATCATCTTCATAGCGCAGCTCAAACTGGATGCCGCCCAAGGCGTTGATTTCTTCCACGGCGATTTGTGCGCCGTTTTTAGCTGCGATGCCATAGATGGCTGCGCCGCCGGTGAGGGGGCCGGTGCCGCCTACCTTATAAGCAGCCTGTGCTGTGCCAGCCTGAGCAGGGGCAGAAGCATCCGTTCCGGTAGAAGCAGCCTGGCTGGAAGCAGCGCTGCTACCGCTGCCGCCACAGCCGGCAAGGCTGCCCAGCACCAATGCCAAGGTCAGTAAAGAAGCAAATATTTTTTTCATTGTTGTGTTCTCCTTGTAGTAAAAATTTGCAGGTTTTTGTTTTGCAGCCGTCTTACAGAATGAGACAATTTGAATCGTAGTAGGAGACCTCACTGCGTTCTTTGGCCGAAAACACCAAAAATAGCTGCATAGATTTTACAGCTTCTTTAAATTTTAGCTGTCTAACGTCCACATGTCAAGGGATGAAAGAATATTTTTGCAGGATTAAGCTGGTAATTATACAAAAAATCAAAATTTCGGAGGAAAAAAATCTTCCAATTAGTCTTTTTCAAAGGTAAGCGGCCTAAATCTTTTCAATCAAATATATCTTAACCATTTAGGATGGAATATTGCCAAATCTGCTTTGTACGCCAGAGAAATACACTCTTACCCCATCAATCATTCAGCGGTCTCTTCTTTTTGATATAGAAAATAAATCCTTTTTGAGAAAATATACAATTTTGATTTATTGTTTAGCAAACATTAAATCAAATGCGTGAATGTGAGGGTTTTCTTCCATAGACGTATTTTTTTGCCCATTTCAGGCACAACCAACAAGAATTAAGCCAATTTATTGAAACACAAACACACATGGATAAAAACTGTATCAATTGTATCGAAGCAAAACCCGATAATCAAGGCATTTGTATTGGCACAGAAATTGCAATATATAGGGTAGGAGACATACACTCCCGGTTAAACACATACCAATCCAAACACTTCCACATACAAAATCGGCATCCTCCGTGAAAAGAAGAGCCGGCTCCTTAGAATTTGTGTATATCCGGCGGGAGGTTTCAGAAATAGCAGAGAATGGGGAGAACACATTGATTCAGATTAAAACTGTGGTGAAAAATGCAACTGGTCTGCATGCTCGCCCCGCCGCGAGGCTGGTGAAGCTCTGCAAAACCTATAAAAGCAAAGTTACGTTACAGGCAGGGGGGCGCTGCTGCGATGCAAAAAGTATTTTTAAGCTGCTGCAATGCGCTATTAAGGTGGGAGAGATTGTTATCGTTCAGGCAGAAGGCGAGGATGAAGCACAGGCCGCCACAGCTGTGGCCCAGTTGATTGATGCATTGGAGGAATAAACCATGATGATCACGGGAACGCCGGTTTGTCCGGGAAAGGTGCTGTGCAAAACAAAAATATTAAAGGCAATGCCCCACTTCGATCTGGAGCTTCAAAGTGAGGAAGCTTTTGAAGAGGCCCGCAGCAGGGTATGGAGTGCCATTGAAGCTGTATCCGCCCAGCTGGCCCACACAGCCGGCAAGATGCCCGAGCGAGAAGCTGAGATGATTGATGTTCAGCGGACCATGCTGGAGGAAGAAGGCTTTCTGGAGGAAATTGAACGCTTTCTCATGCAGGGCTCCGCTCCGGAGGCTGCTGTTCTAAAGGCCGCCAAGGTGCAGGAGGAACTGCTGCTGGCACTGGAGGATGAGTATCTGTCGGCCAGAGCGGAGGATATCCACGATGTAAGCCATCGGGTTGCCTGTCTGCTGGCCGAGGTTCCCTACCCCGATATCAGCCTTTTGGAGGAAAAGGTTATTCTCATAGCCCAAGAACTGCTCCCCTCCATGCTGATGAGCGCTGATCTGAAAAATCTCAGCGGCATTATCCTGCAAAAGGGAACCCCAACCTCTCATGTTTCCATTCTGGCTTCCAGCCTGAATATTCCCGCTTTGGTGGCCTGTTCCAGAGCCTTGGAGCTGCCGGAAAATCGGCTGATCTTTTTGGATAGTGTCGAAGGCAAGGTGGTTTATGGGGCCGCATCCTTTAAAGAGGAACGCAGGCAGGCGGAAGCCTATGCACAAGAGCAGGCCCTGCTCAAGGATTACTGTGGGAAGAGCGCCATTACTGCGAATGGGCAAACTTTGCTGGTTGCGGCCAACATTATCGAGCCTTCTGTGCTGAGCAGCGTAAAAGAGCAGGGGTTGGATGGCGTGGGGCTGTTCCGCACCGAGTTTTTATATATGAACAGAGCCTCCCCGCCCGGGGAAGAGGAGCAGTTGGCTGTTTACTGCAGAGCGGCGCAGATGCTGGAGGGCAAACCCCTGACTATTCGTACCATGGATATCGGCGGCGATAAAGAGGTGGATTATCTGGGCATTCCCCACGAGGAAAACCCGTTTCTGGGTTTTAGGGCTATACGCATCTGCCTCGATCGCACCGAGCTTTTTAAAACCCAGCTTCGTGCTGTGCTGCGAGCGAGCAGTGAGGGGAGTATCCGGCTGATGTTCCCCATGATTGCCACTAAAGAAGAATTGACCGAGGCCTTGGAGCTGCTGGAGGAATGCAGGCAGGAGCTCCGCTGGGAGCGGCTCCCCTTTGACACCAATATGCCGGTGGGCATGATGGTGGAGGTGCCTTCGGCGGCCATTATGCTGGATACCATGGCCCCTCTTATCCGGTTTGTAAGCATTGGCAGCAACGATCTGCTGCAATATACCTTTGCCGCCGATCGCCTGAATCCCAAGGTGGGGTACCTCTATAACTGTATGCATCCGGCCATGCTGAGGCTGCTCGGACATATTATCGGGGTTTGCCGGCAGGCTGAAATTGAATGCTCATTGTGCGGCGAAATGGCCGGAGATGCTCTTGGCCTTGCGGCCTTGGCCGCTCTGGGGCTGCGCAAGTTCAGTGTATCCCCAGCCTTGGGGCTGGTGACCAAAAAGCGGATACACCTGTTGAATCTGGGCCGCTTGGAAAAAGCAGGCAGGCAAATGCTTGGCAGCGAAAGCGCAGAACAGGCTGCCGCTGTTCTCAAAGAAGCGCTGCCCAATGACTATCCGGCTTTATGAAGGTATTGTTTATTGTGCGAAAGGAGGCTCAGGGGAATTTCTGATCCCGGCAAATGTGAGGTGTATGCCGCAGCCGATCCGGTGACATTCCATATGCCTGTGGCTGTGGCGCAAAAGAAAGATAGGAGTGAGTAGATTGGTAGTAAACGCATTACTCGTTGCATTGGTTACAACCTGCAGCACCTGGTGGTTCAGCCATGCTATCACCAGAACCTGGCTGTATCCTCTTTGGTCGGGCTTTTTGGTTGGCATCATGATGGGCAAACCTATGGAGGGCATGATGATTGCGGCGGCCATCAACCTGCCTTATGTGGGATTCATTACAGCCGGCGGCTCCATGCCCGGAAACCCCATGTTTGCCGGCCCGGTGGGAACCGCTCTGGCGCTGGTTTCCGGGCTGGATATCCACACAGCCACCACAGCCGGTGTGATTTTGGGCTCTGTGGCGATCCTGACTTGGAACGCCTACATGACCATCAATTCCCTGTGGGTTCACCTTGCCGATAAATACGCCGCACAGGGTGACCTGAAAATGATCCGCATCCTCAACTATGTGCCCTCTTTTTTCCTTTCCCTGATTTTTAATGGTCTGCCTGCCTTCTTTATTGTTCTTTACGGTTCCAGCTTTGGTGCGTGGCTCCAGCAGTTCCCCACCTTTATTATTGATGCTTTTGGGGTGGTGGGTGCTCTGATGCCTGCCCTTGGTATTGGCATGCTGCTCAATTACTTAGGCAAAAAGAAGCTGATCCCCTTCTTCTTTGCAGGCTTCTTCCTTACTGTTTATTTTGGCTTGGATACCATGGCTATCGCTGTGATTGCAGCCATCATCGGCTGTGTTCTCTACCTGTTTAACGATGCCAAGCAGAAGGAGGTTGCATAACAATGGCTGAAAAAACACTGAGAAAATCTGATCTTGTCAAGCACTGGCTCCTTGGCTATTCCAGCGAAACCTCCTACAACTACGAGCGTTTGCAGGCACTGGGCAATGCCAACTCCATCCAGCCCATTATCAAGCGCCTTTACAGCAAAGAACAGTATCCGGAGGAAATCTCCAAGTATCTGGTGTTCTTTAACACAGAGCCTTCCTTTATGGGAACTGTCATCCACGGCATTACCGCCGCTATGGAAGAAAAACGTGCCAATGGCGAGGATATCTCCGCCGAGGATATCAACTCGGTGCGTCTGGCGCTGATGGGCCCTCTTGCCGGTATGGGCGATGTGGTTTCCCAATCCATTGTATACCCCGTGCTGGCCGGTATCTGCATCCAGCTGGCTTTGGCTGGCAACTATTTCGGGCCGCTGCTTTTTGAGTTTGGCTATAAAATCATCATGCTCACCATGGGCTACAACATGTATATGCTGGGCTACCGCAAGGGCCGTGACGCCATTTTGGACTTTTTGCAGGGTGGCATTCTCAACCGCCTTATCGAAGTGTTCAGCATCATCGGTCTGATGGTTGTAGGCAATATGGCGGTGAGCCGTGTGGCTGTTCGGGTGCCGCTGGAATGGGTCTTTACCAATGAGCTGGGGCAGGTTAACTTCGCTTTCCAGACTGGTGTTCTGGATGCACTGCTGCCCGGTCTGCTGCCGCTGGCCATTACCATGGGTGTGTGGACTATGCTGAGAAAACGTGTGAAGCCCCTCACCATTGTAGCCATTCTGTTTGCCGCCGGTATTGTGCTTTCACTGCTTGGTTTGCTTGCTGCCGCATGAGGGTCCTCTATGGGGGGCATCCAATGCCCCCCATATGCCCCCCGGATTGCGCCGACTCGGCGCAAAAAGTGGAATTCCTTCGTCGAAATCAATTCGACTTAGAAAGAATTACGAATAAGAAGCCATAACATTCTCTAAACAAAGATAGCTATGTCTATAGCCTGTACCCTGCAAACAGGGCTGATTGTATGAGGGGTATGGCATATCCCTCATACAGCCAACCCGGAAGGAGCTGCTTATGGAAAGGAAAATCATGATCTCCCCCTCGATTATGTGCTGCCGGTTCTGGGAGCTGGAGGGGTTTATCCGCAGCTTTGAGCAGTGCGGCGTTGATACCATCCACTTTGATGTGATGGATGGGCACTATGTGAGCAACGTTATGCTGGGCACCGCCTTTTATAAGCAATTAAAGGAATTCACCAGCATTCCGGTGGATTTGCATTTTATGTGTGAGAATCCCGAAACCTTTATCGATTACTTTATGCCAGAGCCGGGGGATTGGGTGAGCTTTCACCCCGAAACCTGCCGCCAGCCCTATCGTCTGCTGCAAGACCTGCGCAAGCGGGGTTTGCGTCCCGGTCTGGTACTTAACCCCGGAACCCCTCTCAGCTATCTGGAAGAAAACAAATCCCTTATCGATTTTGCCATGCTGATGACGGTAAATCCCGGCTTTGCGGGACAAACCACGGTTCCCGATGCCCTGAGCAAAATGAGCCGAATCAAAAAGCTTTTGGAGGATTACCGGCTGGATGCCGATCTTGTGGTGGATGGCAACACCACTTTTGAAAACGCAAAAAAAATGAAAGAAACCGGTGCCAACGTTTTTGTTGTGGGGACCTCTTCCATTTTAAAAGATATCGATGCATTCCCGGATCAGTTTGCGGCCTATACAGCGCATTTGGCAGAATAGCCGGGTTGGAGATGTTACTGTCTCTGCATCCGGCGAAAGGAATGGTTAACCATATGATTGGAATACTCGTAGTCAGTCACGGTGCTTTGGCAAAGGAGCTGGTTGCCAGTGCACAAATGCTCATGGGGGAGGGCCTCCAGCTGGGGTATGAAGGCATTATGCCGGAAGATTCCTCCGAGTGCTTTTACCAAAGAGTGAATCAGCTGGCCGATCAGGTGGATACTGGAACAGGGGTTCTAGTCTTGGCTGATCTCTATGGGGGAACCCCCTGCAATACCGTAGCCCTCCTTTCCCGCCAGCGGAGTATACGGGTTGTTACCGGTGTCAACCTCCCCATGGTGATGGCCGCTATCTCGGAGCGCACCGAAGAAACCACTCTTGATGAATTGGCGGAGCTGCTGGCCGCTACCGGAACCGAAGGCATTGCCCGTTTCTCAATATGATTTCAACCAAAGGCAGGAGGAAAAATCATGGCAGATAAGAATCTGGTTTTTACCCGCATCGATGATCGGCTGATCCACGGGCAGGTCTGCGCCGCTTGGCTGCGTGCCTATTCCAATGTTGAACACATTATGGTGATCGACGATAAGGTCTCACAGGATGCCTTTATGCAGCAGATGTTCCAGATGCTGGTTCCCACTGGAATCACCATTGAAATTATTGATATTGCCACTGCTGAGGGGCTTCTCAAGGCCGGCCTGAAAAAGCCTACTATGGTTATTGTTAAGGTGCCGGATACCTTAAAACAGCTGATGGATGACGGGGTGGAAATCCCCAAGGTCAACATTGGCGGTATGGGCATGAGTGCAGGGCGCAAAAAGTTTTTCCAAAACATTTCCACCACCCCGGCCGAAAATGATATTTTCCGTGAAATGGTGAGCAAGGGTGTTGTGGTGGAAATCCAGATTATTCCCGCCGCCAAAACCGTTAACGTGGCCAATCTGCTCAAGTAAAAGATAGGAGAAAGGGAGCCTGCATCATGAAAGCAGCCCGTTTACACGCCATCGGCGATTTTCGCACAGGTTCTGTCCCAACTCCTGCACCCGCAGGGGAGCAGCTTTTGCTCAAAGTGGGGGCCTGCGGCATCTGTGGCTCGGATATCCCCCGCATTTTTGAGCTGGGCACCAGCAAACAGAAGTATCCTCTGGCCTTAGGCCATGAATTTGGCGGGGAGATTGTTGGGCTCGGCGAAAAGGCAGACCCCGCCCTTTTGGGCAAAAGAGGGGCTATATTCCCCTGCATTCCCTGCCGCCGGTGTGCCCCCTGCCTTGCCGGGGATTATGCCATGTGCTTGGATTATGATTACCTCGGTTCCCGCAGTGACGGCGGCTTTGCTGATTACTGCTTGATTCCCTCGGCATGGCATTTTGTTCCTTCTCATAATCCCGATACCACGGATGAGGCACTTTCCATGGTGGAACCCTGCACCGTAGCACAGCACGCTATCCGCAAGGCTGGGGTATCTGCGGGCTATTCGGTGCTGATTTTTGGTGCCGGGCCAATCGGTATCATGGCCGCCCGCTGGGCAAAGCTTTTTGGAGCAGGCACTGTGGCGCTGGTGGATGTGGCGGAGGAAAAAGCCTCCTTTGCCCGGGAGAGGGGGCAAGTCTGCATCAATGCCATGACAGAGGATGTAAACAGCGCCTTTCGAGCCTTGAACAACGGCAAGCCTGCGGATGTGGTCATAGAGGGCACCGGCACAGCCGCCGCACTGAATCAGGCCATCGAATGTGTGCGCACCTTCGGAACCATTGCCATGCTGGGCAACCCCCACAAGGATACCACTCTGCACCTTGGCTCCCACAGCAATATCCTGCGCAAAGAAATTCATCTGGTGGGGGTGTGGAATTCTCACTATTTCGATTTGCCCATCAATGAATGGCACTTTACTGTTCGCATGCTGGATGAGCAGAAGATGCAGGTGGAGGATTTAATTACCCACCGAAGTAGTCTGGATGATCTGCCTTCTCTCTGCGAGGATATCTACAACAAAAAGGTGAACATCTGCAAGGCAATCTACAGTGCGGAGGAAAACCAATGAGCCTGCACGAGCAAGTCCGCATTATAACCGATGAGCTGACGAGGGCTATGGCAGAGATTGATGAGCTCCAATGTGAAGCATTGGTGGAGCAGATTCTCGGAGCACGCCGGGTATTGGTTACGGGGGTAGGGCGGGTGCTGATTTCCCTTAAGGCATGGGTTAAAAGGCTTCTCCAGCTGGGCATTGACATTAACTTTGTGGGCAGTGAAACCGAAGGCCCCATTTTTGCGGGCGACTTGCTGCTGGTGGCTTCCTCCTCGGGGGAAAGTGCCATTCCCAAGGCCATTGCCGCCATTGCCAAAGAAAAAGGCACCCATGTGGCTTACATAGGCTGTACTCGTGGCAGCACCATTGAAAAGCTGGCTCACAGCCGCCTGCTGCTGGTGGGCCGAACCAAGTTTGCTCGGCCCGGGGAATTTGCTTCGGTTCAACCCATGTCCACCTTGTTTGAACAGCAGCTTTATCTGCTGGGGGATGTTCTCGCTCTTATGATTATGGAGCGCAAGGGCCTGAGCGAAGCCGATGTAAAGAACACCCACGCCAACTTGGAATAAAGGATTTTATAGTTGTATAGGTTTAAAACCACAACGTGGTTTTAAACAGCGGCAATCTGCCGCTAGCCGCCATAGGCGGTCTATACCAACTTCATACTCATATAGCTTCAAAATTGCGCAACAGTTTTGAAGCTATATGAGTATACAATACGATAGCCGCTTTTGGGCGGCGGATTGGAGCGTATAATGGCAATCAGAGAATTGCAGCCTCGTTTGCAGCTATCCTTTCATGAATTTGCCGAGACTTGGTGCACCTTGATTGAAGAATTCCACAGCCGGGGTATGCATGCAGACATTGTGGAGGCGGGCCTGCGGCTCTCCGAGGAAGAACAGGTGGTCTATGCCGCCGAGCTGGCCGCTGTGCTGCTGTTTATTGCCATGGAAAGCTGGAATTCCCGCAAGCGCGTGTCACAGGATATCCGCGGAAAAAGCACACAGGCCATTGTAGAAAGCTTGTATGAGCTGCTTTATCAAGGGCATGCCGAAGAGAACCGAGAACTTTACCAGAGCCGTTCCCAGCTGTTTCGGCAGCTCAGCCGCAATAGTGCCGATGCTTCCCCCCAGAAGCGGCAGCCGGAGCTAATCGGGTTTGCCCGATTTCTGACCGCACAGGTTTCCACCCTGCCGGAGCAGGAGAATCTAGAGGTCATCCAGAGGTTGAGCATCCTTTTTATTGAGGCCTCTGCCACCTTTTTTCGTCTGGCCTCCAACAGCTTCCCGGATTTACAGGGCTTTGGAAAGACTAAGTTTATTGTACAAAAATGACTTTCAGGAGGTTATGGGATGCGAAAGCCCGAATATGCCCAAACCATAGATCACACGGTTTTAAAGGCAACCACCACTCGGGAAACCATCAGCCAATTTTGCCGTGAGGCGATTGAATACGGCTTTGCCAGTGTATGTGTCAATCCCTCTCATGTGGCTTTTGCCGCCGAAAATTTGGCGGGAAGCGGTGTGAAAACCTGCTGTGTTATCGGCTTTCCCCTTGGTGCCACCACCACATTGGTGAAAACGGTGGAAACAGCTGAGGCTGTGAAAAACGGAGCCCATGAGTTGGATATGGTTATCAACATCGGCGCTCTCAAGGAGGGCCGGGAGGATTTCGTTTATGGGGATATTCTGGCGGTGGTGCAGGCCGCACATCCCCATGCTTTAGTAAAGGTGATCATTGAATCCAGCGACCTGACCGAAGAAGAAATTGTCACCGCTTGCCTGCTGGCCAAAAGGGCGGGAGCAGATTTTGTCAAAACCTCCAGCGGCTTTGGGAACGGCGGTGCCACCGTTGAGGCTGTCCGCTTAATGAAACAAACAGTGGGGGAGAGCATGCAGGTGAAAGCCTCCACCGGGATCAACAACCGGGAAATCTGCGAAGCCATGCTTGAGTCGGGGGCTGTGCGAATGGGAACCAGCAAGGGGATGCTGATTGTGGATGGAGAGCCAACCTTGGAATAACGAGAGTGAGGAGCGAGATCATGGGGATTTCAAGTGATCGAATTGAAGGAAAGGTCTGTGTTGTGACCGGTGCCGCTAAAAGCATAGGCTTGGGCATTGCGCAAAAATATGCACAGGCAGGAGCTAAAACCATTCTTCTGGATATTGACCCGGCGGTGGAAAAAAGCGCCCGGGAGCTTGCGGAACAGGGCTTTTTTGCCAAAGGCATTGTATGCGATATCACCGACCGAATCGCTGTGCTTGCCTTGTTTGAGGAGCTTGCCAGCCTCTATGGCCCGGTGTTTTGCCTTGTCAACAATGCCGGTGTGGTGGATCAGCGGCCCTTTGAGGAAAATACACCCGAAATCTTTGACAACATGTTCCGGGTGAATGTAAACGGTGCGGCATGGTGCATGCAGGGGGCTCTTCCCAGTATGAAGGCGGCCCGAGAGGGTAAGATCATCAACTTTTCTTCCAAATCCGGTAAAACCGGCTCGGCTCTGATGACACCCTACAGTGCGGCTAAGGGGGCGGTGATTGCCCTTACCCAGTCCCTTGCCTATGAGCTGGCGGATTGTGGCATCAATGTCAACTGTGTATGCCCCGGTATCACCGATGCCACCGGCGTTTGGGATAGTGTCAGCGAAAGCTATACCCAGAATCTGCACATGTCTCACGATGCGGTAGCGGAGAAATTTTCCGCTAAGATTCCTCTAAAGAGGCTGACCGCCATCAGCGATGTGGTGGAATATGTGTTTTTCCTGACGGTTTCCGGTGATTACTGCACCGGTCAGGCGCTGAATATTACCGGCGGCCGGGAGATGCACTGATGCAGGGAGCATAAGAAACAGCGGAACCGCTCTTGGTTCCGCTGAGGGTGTAGACAAAAATCTACACCCTCTATGGGGGGCATCCAATGCCCCCCATATTCCCCCCGGACCCGGCCGCTCCGGCGCAAGAAGTGGTATTCCTGCGTCCAAATCAATTCGACTGGGTCAGAATTACGCATCAAACCCATAAGGTCTTCAAGTTAAAGGCAGTTATGTCTATAGTCTAAGCGGAACCGCTCTTGGCTTCGCTGTTTTTTATTTGTTGAGCACCAGAGCAAAAATTTGCTCCACCATTTCAAACTCTTCGTCCGGGATGGTGATGTGGTAGGTCTGTTCAATGGCCTCAAAGGCGGCAATTAAATCCTCGGCTGCGTGCTGGGCGGGGAGCTGCTCCTCCTTTTCAAAAAGCAGCCTCTCGATCATAGAGCAAATGTGGATAAAAAGCATCATACGCTTGCCCGGTTGCATCTCTCCACGACTGGATTCAAGCTTCTGGGTGCAGTCCAGCAGAAAAGGTGCCAGCTTTTCACCATCCAGATAGAAAAGGTAGTTGCTCAGATATTTGCCCGATACAAACACATTTTCGATTTGATTGCCACAGTCAGCCTGAAAAACAGGGACTTTTTCATACACCTGATAGTTGCTGAGAATGTGGGAGAGCTGGCGGATTCCGTTGCCAATCACAATATCCTCTGCGGAGATAAAGGGGAAGGTGGCCTCCAGCCCCACATCCATGCCGATGACACAAATCACCTCCCGCACAGCGCCAATTTGTGCCAAACGGTTTTTAAGAGATTCAATGGAAGGGATATCGATGGTGATAATTTCGATATCATCGGGGAAGGCAAACTGGCTTTCGATCATACGTTTTAGCCGGGCGGCGGCCCCACACCCGGAAATGCAGGCTGTGATGATCACTTTTTTTTGAGCGCTGCTGGCCAGCTTCTTGGATTCCAGCTCAAAAAGCTCGTTGAAGCCCTGTTCGAATTTTTTCAGGTGATAATAAATCTGCTGGGCGGTGGCGTTGTGCTCCACAGCCAGTAAGGAGGCTTCCACCACCATAGCGGTGCTGATGTTGAACACCTTATATATGGGGCTGCTGGAAAGCTCCTGAATGGCAAGTCCGATGTGGCTGAACCGCTCGGATTCAAACATCACCACCAGACCACTGGGGTATTGGCTGATGCCGTGCAGGTGCTGGGCGGCCCACGCAACCATTTTCGAATGGCTCTCGCCGGAAAGATCGGCCGTATCCAGCCAGTGGACAAACTCCTTGTTTACAATTCCATTGGCAACCTTGGCCATGGTTTTGGCGCTGGCTATGCCTTGGCAGACCACAATCACCCCGCAGCGTTCCCGCCCTTCTGTGCGGGCGAACATTTTAATCAGCAGATTGGCAATAAATCCGGCTTCATCACAGGGCACCGAGAGGCGGGTTTCCTTCTGCATCAGCGCTACAATGTGCTCAGCCAGCGCAAAAACACCAGCGTATTCATGGCGGATGGCCGAAAGTATAGGGCAAATGATATTCTTTCCCTCTTGTATGCGGCGAATGGCAATGTTTAGATGCAGAGCCAGCACAGTGCGGTCATTTTGGCTGAACTTGTGATTCAGCTCCTCCTCAATTAGTTTTTGGGCTTGACTGGCGATGACCTCGGCTCTTTTGTCCATGCAGTCCATCACACTGCTGCTCGGTTGTTCCAGCCGGTAACTGCCCAGCAGGTTGTTAAAATAGCTTTCAATATCCAGCATCATAGCCAGCTGGAGATATTCCCCATCAATGGCACTTTCGGAATATTCCTTGTGGCGATGCTCCAAAAGATCATAGATATCCCACTTGTCAGGTTCTGGAGTAATCTCCTGCACCAGCTCACCAATCGGGGCAAATTCCAGATCGCCGGAGCAGATCAGGTTGATATCGGAATAAACATGGCGGATGCTGCGGATGCCGTCCTTCACATGCAGGGGTAGATCGAGAATGCCCACCGAAACAGCTTCACGCTTTTCCATCAGACAGGCCACATACCCCTTGGCGCAGGCAGTGCGAACATCGTTTTCCAGCTGACCCACATTGCCGGGGCAGTCATAAGCTAAAAGCGCTTTAATAGCCAGCGAATCAACTCGCAGGTCAAAGCCCAGCTTGCGGGCTTCGGAAGAAAAAAGCCGCTTGATAAGGCTCAGCCGTTCCAAAAGGCTGCGCTGGCTCAGCTCCGGCAGTGTGACAGTAATGGGAATACGCCGGTTAAAGGTGGAGAGCAGGGCAGAGTTTTTATCCTCGGTGGTAGCCAGCATGATAATGGGGGTGGAATTTCTGGTGATATCCGGCTCACCAAGGCGGTGAAACTGCCCGAAATCCATCAGATAAAAGAGCATTTCCTGTGCGGTTTCCGGCAGTCGGTGAACCTCATCCAAAAACAGAACACCCTGATCCGCCTGCTCCACAAGTCCCACTCGCTCTTCCTCCGCACCGGTATAAGCACCTTTGGCACAGCCAAAAAGCTGTGCCATAATCAGCTGGGGGTTGCTGGCGTAATCGGCGCAGTTGAAGGAAATGAACTTGGCATCAGAGCGGATTCGTCTGGCACGCTTGGCATAATCATACATTACCTTGGCAAATGTGGTTTTACCTGTGCCGGTTTTGCCTTCAATCAGGATAGGCAGGCCCCCGAGGGGATAAAGCACACCGGCCTTGGCTTTTTCAATTTCCATACTCATACTGCCGTTGTAGCCTATGTAGCCTGCAAAGACACTGTCAGCACTTTCCCCGGCAGGGGAGCCAACCATTTTTGGCGGCATAGGGGTAAGCACAGCGGCACTGGCCCGGTATTTCACCGGCCAACCGGGCAGCTTATCCACCATCCCCTCGGCAAACAGCTTGTTTAAATCAGAGCTGACATTAGAACGGGCCACCCCCACCGTGCCTGCAATCTGCTGGGTGCTGTAGGCGGCATCGTTTCCGTGCTGGCTTTTCATTTTACGCAAAAACTCATAAATCATTTGTTTTCTGGTCATGGCAAAGTCCTCCCTTTGGCGCCAGCCAAACCAAGCTGCAGGCGGTATTTGGCTACTGTACGCCGGGCTATACTGGTTTCCGATTTTTCAGAAAGCAGGTTTGCAAGAGCCTGATCGCTCAAGGGTGCGTTTTTATCCTCCTGCAGGATGACCTGTGCCAAAAGCTCTTTAAACTGGTCGGCTGAGAAATCTCCCACAACCCGCCGGGCAAACAGGGCCTTGGCAGGCAGGATTCTTTGACCCCAAATCAGGTATTTATCCTGCATGGCATGGGTAGCGGTGGAGGGGTGGATTTCAAGCTGTTGAGCGGCTTCCCGCAGCAAGCAGACCTGCCGGTTGCCGCCCCCTAAAAACGCCTGCTGCCGCTCCACACCATATTCCAGAATCTTCAGCAGTGTTTGATTGCGCTGTTCCAAGCAATATAGAAAGCGGCGTGCATAAAAGATGCCTTCCCGAGCAAACCGCTTACTGCCATACTGGGCGGAAAGACTTTCCAGATAGGCGGAACTGACCGTTACCTTAGGCAGTGCATGCTCCAGCAGGCGGACGGTGAAAATGCCGCTTTCATCCCATACAATTTCTGCATCGGGGACGATAGGTGCAGCGGTGGTGTTGTCCGCTTCTATGGGGTAGGGATATAGCTTTGCCAATTGTTCTCGAGCCTGTTCCAACCGCTCTTTGTTCCAGTCAAGCTGTGCCAGCACGGCAATCTCATCCCCTCGGGATAAAGGCGAGAAGGCTTCGTAGAGCAGCACCCAGCCATCGCTGCCCCGCTGGCCCTTTCGGGCAAGCTGGAGCAAAAAGCATTCACGCAGGCTGCGTGCTCCGATTCCGGCAGGTTCAAGCGACTGCACCCGGCGCAGAGCGTGCCTGACTTTTTCGATTGGTTCATCCAACAGCGAAGCCATATCCTGTATTTTTTCGCGGCAATAGCCGTAGTTATCCAACATAGCGATGATGTACCGTTCCAGCGGTGTGATTTCGCCTTGACCGGTAGTCAGCTGGAGAATCAGCTCATGCCGGAAATCTTCTCCTTTTGTATCCACTGCAAATTCAGCAGGATCGCCGAATTTCCGGGATACACTGGGAAGGCCCCCTGCCTCAAGCACCTCGAGACAGGGGTTGCGGTCTGCCTGCTGCCGGATATGTTCGGCAAGCTGTGCAGTGTTCAGGCTTAGCATATGCGTGAGCTGATGGCGCCAGAAGTTCCATGAAGGCTCCGGGCGCTGCTGCTGGCGAATTTCAATTTGCTGATTTTGCATGGGGTTCTTTTTTGCTCCTTACAATAGCATTTAAACATATTATGCGGACAGGCGATAACCTATGCGGCTTTTACTCAATCAATAGCTAAGGTGTCTGAAATAACAGGCTACAGGAAAAATTGTAATAAATAGATAAATAGCCCTCTGCGTTTAAAATGCAGAGAGCTATTTATTATATGGTGTGACTACGTGCTATCCTGCTATGCGCTGCACAATAAGTGCTGCACCACAACCAGCAGAGAGACTTGTTGAAGCGCTGGCTTCACCAGATCCCAGACGCAGAGATATAGTGTCTCCCGGAGCAAGAAGCTGAATCGTTTCGCAAACTAGACTGCTTATAAGGTCTCCCGTATCAACACCACTCTCATCAATGTCAGTACCATTGAGAACAGCATACGAATACGCTTGAATCGGCGTGACAAGGTTAATATAATAAGAGACTCTATAAATACCGTTTTCCGGAACTGTGAAAGTGGTATCGCCACTGCCTAATACGACACCACCACTCACAAACTGATGGGAAGGCAAGGGTATCAATACGCTGGAGTTTGTAAAAGTATACGATGGCGTTTCGCTATTTACCGCATATCCCACAACTGCCGGAGGTATCTCGATGCTGACAGTGGCAGGCGCTGAGGCTACATCAATCCTAAGCGATGCTGATGTGAAGTTGAGAGTATCCCCAAGATTAATATCTACAGGAGTAGCATTGCTTTCAACACTAAATAGAACCTGATCAGGATCAAAGGTTCCTGTTGCGCCATTGACGCCGGCAACACCGGTAGGACCGGTTGGTCCGGTTGGTCCGGTGGGACCTGTTGCTCCGTCAGCGCCGGTTGGTCCGGTAGGACCAGTGGGACCTGTTACTCCGTCAGCGCCGGTTGGGCCAGTGGGACCAGTCGCCCCGTCAGCGCCGGTAGGACCTGTCGCTCCATCAGCACCAGTAGGGCCAGTGGGACCAGTCGCCCCGTCAGCGCCGGTAGGGCCAGTCGCACCAGTTGCCCCGTCAGCACCGGTTGGGCCAGTAGGGCCAGTGGGACCTGTTGCACCATCAGTACCGGTAGGGCCGGTAGGGCCAGTGGGACCTGTTGCACCATCAGTACCGGTAGGGCCGGTAGGGCCAGTGGGACCTGTTGCACCATCAGTACCGGTAGGGCCGGTAGGGCCAGTGGGACCTGTTGCACCATCTGTACCGGTAGGGCCGGTTGGGCCAGTGGGACCAGTCGCACCAGTTGCGCCGTCGGTTCCGGTTGGGCCAGTGGGACCTGTTGCACCATCAGTACCGGTAGGGCCGGTAGGGCCAGTGGGACCTGTTGCACCATCTGTACCGGTAGGACCAGTGGGACCAGTCGCACCAGTTGCGCCGTCGGTTCCGGTTGGGCCAGTGGGACCTGTCGCACCATCTGTGCCGGTAGGACCAGTTGCACCTGTTGCGCCATCAGTGCCGGTTGGTCCGGTAGGACCTGTCGCCCCGTCAGCGCCTGTTGGGCCAGTGGGACCAGTTGCGCCGTCTGTGCCGGTAGGACCAGTTGCACCTGTTGCGCCATCAGTGCCGGTTGGTCCGGTAGGACCAGTTGCACCCGTTGCGCCATCAGTGCCGGTTGGTCCGGTAGAACCTGTTGCCCCGTCAGCGCCAGTAGGACCGGTTGGTCCAGTGGAACCTGTCGCCCCGTCAGCGCCGGTAGGACCGGTTGGGCCAGTAGGACCAGTGGGACCTGTTGCTCCGTCAGCGCCTGTTGGGCCGGTAGGACCAGTTGCACCCGTTGCGCCATCAGTGCCGGTTGGTCCGGTAGAACCTGTTGCCCCGTCAGCGCCAGTAGGACCGGTTGGTCCAGTGGAACCTGTCGCCCCGTCAGCGCCGGTAGGACCGGTTGGGCCAGTAGGACCAGTGGGACCTGTTGCTCCGTCAGCGCCTGTTGGGCCGGTTGGTCCAGTGGGACCTGTTGCACCATCTGTGCCGGTAGGACCAGTAGGTCCAGTGGGACCTGTTGTGCCGTCAGCGCCGGTAGGACCGGTTGGTCCAGTTGAACCCGTCTCGCCTTCGGTGCCAGTAGGACCGGTGGGACCTGTTGACCCGGTAATATAAGGAAAACAAACTGCCTTTTTATTAGCGGCCTGTTAAACCGCTTGTTCTTGGGTGTTGATTTCAATGTATTCCATTACTCGGCGTAGCTGGTCGGCAACCTTAAACTTTACACTGATGTTGCCATTCTCATGTACCTTGATATGGTCTACAAGCTCAACCAAAACTTCTCTTGTCAGTTTGTCAATAGTCTCAAACTTCTTGAAAACCACCAAGCAAGGGCTTTCGGCGGTAATACCGTTTTGCAATTCCTCACGCTCTGCATGGAGGTTTTTCAAAACTTCGCCTAAAGCGGCTATTTGCCGCTCGTAATCTTCGCTCATGTGGCGGTAGTCGCTATGGGTGATTTCTCCGTCTTTCCAATCCTGATAAATAGATTGCTTGTAACGCATGATTTTGGAGCGTTCCTTTTCTTTTGCTTCTATCAAGGCTTCAATCCGAATGGACTGGCTTATTTGAAGCGGTACGGTGCTGATGTATTCCAGAGTGTTTGCGTAGTGTACCGCAAGATATACCTGTTGTTGAATGGCATACAGTACAGCCGCTTCCAGCCGATTATGCTTGATGGAATGTTTGGTGCAAGCCATTTTTGACTGGTCTTTATAGGTTCGGCAGAAGTAGTACACAGTTCCTTTTACTTGACTGCGGCTCATTGCCTTGCCGCAATCAGCGCAACGGAGAAAACCACTGAACAGATAGAGCTTCTTTTTCTGCGGAGCAGTGCGGGTGTCACGCTTTAGCAACTCCTGCACTTTCTCAAAGATAGGCCGTTCTATGATTGGCTCATGGGTATTTTCCACGATATACCACTCGTTTTCGGGAACCTGTTCCTGCGTGTGTATCTTATAGCTTTTCACACGCTGGCGGCCCTGCACCATATCTCCGATATAAAGGCGGTTTTTCAAAATGTCGCTTATCGTCTTTGCGCTCCATAACGGTCTTTCTGAACCGCTCGGATTTTGGTAGTTTAAGCCCTTGCTTTTCTTGTATTCGGACGGACACAAAATGCCACGATCATTGAGATTTCGTACTATGGCGTTTTTGCTCATACCGTCCAAAAAACATTCGTAAATGTTTTTTACAACCTCGGAGGCTTCTTCATCAACGATTAGAGCGTTTTTGTCCTTTGGGTTTTTCATGTAGCCATAGGCGGCAAACCCGCCGATAAACTCACCATTACGCCGCTTCATATCAAATACCTGTCGTATCTTCTTTGAAGTCTGATAGCAGAAATTGTCGTTGATAACATTGGTAATCGGCACAATGAGGTTGGAAATGCTATCCGGGTTCAAGTAACTGTCAATGCCCTCTGCCAAGCTGATAAACCGTACATTCATCTGCACAAACAAATTTTCAATCAAGCTCCCTGCGTCCGTGTAGTTACGGGATAGGCGGGAAAGGTCTTTGACGATAACACAGTTCACCTTTTTGGCGTATATGTCGGAGAGCAGTTTTTGAAAGCTGTCCCGGTTGGTATCTGTCCCGGTGTACCCATCGTCCACATAAGGCGGTTCAACGCTTTCAAACTCGGCTATGTGCTGTTGGTAATAATCATCAAGTAAAGCCTTTTGGTTGGTAACGCTGTTGCTGTCGTCCTTATCTTTGCCACGGTTTATGTCCTCTTTGGATAAACGGATATATTCACCAAGTTTCCAGCGGACAATTTGAGAAGCGGATATTTTTTCCTCAAAGCCCCTGTTTTTTGTGCGTGCCATGTGTCCTCCTTCCTATCACATTACACTTATATTATACCATTTCGGCGTAATGCGAACAATGTTGTCACGGCCTGTAAACTGGCTTTACAGGCCGCTTTTCTTGCGTTTAAGGAAGTCGGCAAACACATCTTGTAATGGAGGAGCATTCTCTGGAAACTCCAGTTTTACGCCCATATCGCCCACACGAAAACAATAAGGATTTTTTACTGCCGCAATGACTTTTGCCGCACGTTGTTCCTGCGGTACAGTCGTATCAAAGGTGAAGCCGCTAACATCAACTAAATCCTCTTTGTTTACCGCCTCTATGTCTACGTTTGCCAACTCTGATATTGGAATACGTTTCTTCAACCACAATCGCCCCCTCCTTTCCATGTATATGAATTGCTCTGATTGTCCTATGAGGAAACACAAAAAGCCACCACTTTTACGGTCAAAGTGATGGCTTTTAATCTTCCCGCATACTTCGGGACAAGTTGGCCCGAAGTCAATAAGGGCTGTTTTGATAATGTTGTTCCGCTTCTTCTATGCCGAATATATCAAAAACATAGTGAAGCTCCGATACCACACGTTTTATATCATCTGGGCTGAACTCACAGTTTTCCATAGCCTGAATGACATAGCCACGGCAAGCGCCGTTGCTCCATTGCTGAAACAGCAATGACTGTAATTCCTTATCCATAGGAATCTCCATTCATCAATCGGGAGTATGCCGTACCGTTATGGGTTGGCCTGTCATAAGACAGAAAGGAACGGTACGGCACTCCCTTTATATAAAAACGTTGGCCCGGACGGGCGGCGGCAACCGCCCTCATAGGAATCTCACCTCACCCCATGCTGATGGCGTGGCGGTCAATGCTGTGAAGCGTTCAAACCGCAAGTATCAATATACCAATCAAAAGATTATCGCCGGGCGGTTTGCCATATCCACCCTGTCACAATAAGTATAAATCGCTCACGCCCCGTGAGGTCTTTCCCCCTTTCACACGGGCGGTCTTGGCGTACTCTGTGGCTTGGCTCCCTCCTGATTGAACGTATCCGGGCCAACGGTATTTAGTTGTCAAAGTGCAGGATATTGAGGGAGAAAATCTCCCTTCAATATCCGTGAGAAATGAAAGCTGAAAGTTCCGGGGTCAACGCAAATTTTTCAGAAAAAGTTCCATGTTCCGAAGTCCCCGCTCGACACTTTCGGATATGCGGCTCTTTGACACCCCCTCTGCCCGTGCAATGGCCGATTTACTCATGCCGAGTATGTAGTGGGCGTAAATTCGTTTTCCCTGCTTGTCCGGCAGAGAAGCCATAGCGGCTTGTAATTGTTCAGCGGTCACTTTTTGCTCATAGATTTCATAGAGCGTAAGCGGAACGAACAAAATATCCTTTTCAATTCCGTCGTTAGCGTCCAGCGAATAGTGAGCTTTGTTATAGAAACGGCGTCGAATGTAGTTGTTCTCTAAGCGTTCCGCTTCCAGTAAAGCGTCTTTGATTTCATCGGGTATCTCAATAAAAAAGTCTGAATTATAAAATGGGTAATAGTCCCGCAGATTGATTTTAGCCATAGGGCGTTCCTCCATTTCGATTTTGGGGTTAGCAAATCGAATGGAGAGGGCGGGAAGCGGCAGCGAGGTCGGACTTCGGGCCAAGTTGGCCCGAAGTGACAAGGTTTATCAAATACGTTGCCAATAAGAAAAGGGTACAAAAAAACACCTAAGTGCAAAATTACACGAAAGGTGTCGAATAAAAAATGACCGCACTGGTCGGCCATAAATTGGTATATTATTTTAAAGTTATTTAGGATTTGAACGTCAGCTAAGCCAAGCCATTACAAATAGGTAATGGCTCCTCCCATACATAATATTGTAGCTTTGAGTACATAACAGGCTCCTATCTCAAAGCCGCGCAGACAAAGGGAGTATATTTTTCGCACCCCTCACTTTCTATGCAAAACAAAGCGGCGGCCTTGAATCTTTTTGATTACAAAACCGCCACTTAATTATATATTTTTCATTGGGCACAACATATTGCCTGCCAAATGACGGCTTTTTTTATATGCCGTCTGGCAGTAATTTTTTTATTCAGTTTCCATCACCTGCATTGTTATCACAGTAAATTGTGATTGCTTGGTTTATAAATTCTGATAAGCGTTCATCTCCATAGCTGTTGATAGTATTTGAAAAGCGTTCGTCCGAAATATATAGAATCCCTAAATACTGCAACATTTCAATAGAACAGTGATAATAATTTTCTGAAATGAAACTTCTCCATTCATGGATAACAGACTGAACACTTTTACTATCAGGGGATTCATTAATATGCTGAAAAACCTTCCCGAAAATTTCCCGAGCGGCACGGTCTAATACCTGCCACTCCTTGCTTTTTTCCATGCCAGCATATTTATTTTTATATTGCTGATAGGCTGTTGTATTTTCCCATCGTTCTAAAACTTCTTGATGATAACGCCGCTGTAATTCAATAATTTTATCCTCATTGAACACCGAAAAATTTATTTTACTTTCTCCTTTCAACGCTTTGCCAATAAGTTCAATTAATTCGTCGATACGCTTTCTTTTTAAAACGAGAATATCAACGTGTTTTTTTAGAGCTTCTTCTTTGTTGTAAACAGGTGCGGACATGATAGCTTTGATTTCTTTAAGATTGAAACCGACCTCTTTAAAAAAAAGAATTTGCTGTAATCTATCTAAATCTTTATTAGAGTAAAAGCGATATTTTGCGTCTGAAACACAAGAGGGGGATAATAATTCGATTTGGTCGTAATAATGCAAGGTGCGAATGGTTATACCCGTCATTTTCGCAACAGTATTCACTGTCATTAGCTCGTCTTTATTCATCCCAAAAGTCCTCAATCTCTCTAAGAATTTCTTCCGTAGATGTCAGAGTAGCTTCAATAATGGTTTTGCTTGTTTTCTTCAAATAATGCTTAATCATGTGGTAACCGCAAGCATATCCGGCGCAATATGGCAGACCTACAGGGAAATAACCTTGCATATTTGCCATTTCATCACCATAAAGATACGCTGTTATATTATCTAATCCTGTTGCGTCAAGTCCCTCTTTGATGATAGGCTTTATATATCCATTAAGCGTATCTGCATCTGTTTTTGCTACCCAAGGACCAACCATTTTTTCACCATAGATTGACACAGCAAAGTTTTCCGCTAACCCTTCGTTAACCATCATTCCGGCGAGTGATATATCATTTCTCCATTTCTCAAATTGGAATCGGATATTATGGTTACACTCATGTGCAAGAGCGACAGGCATGCGGTTCAAGGTATAGTCATTCGGAGTTAACGAGCCAAAAATATAACCGGGTATTCCACCGTCTCCGCAATATCCTTCGTTCAGTATGGTATATGGACTTTCCGGGTCAGCAAGCAGTATCGTAAAAAGATAATTTTTCACTGGAAGCTCAATACCTTCATTCACAAAAGCGTTAATAGAAACTTCGATAGATTTTTGACACTTGTCCCAAAACTGATTTGCAGAAAGCAATTCAACGCTTTCCCTTTGGGTGTCATTAATTTTTGTTGGTGTTAGAAAACCCAACATACTACTTGCCATAATCACATCATATCCATTTTTTTGCGGAGCTTTCAAAGGGATATTGTAGCAAGACCACTTAAATTCAAAGGGCTTCATTAACTCGTAGCGATAAATATCATCTTTTTTATCTGTTGGTGCGGTTAATATTTTTTTGTAAGTTTCGTCCGAACGGACACTTTTAATTTCCATATCATAAACTCCATTTCTGCTATTTCTATATATCACTATACACTATGACGTAACGAGAGAGTCAATAGATTCCTAAAAAAATTTCAAAGACTTTTATACTGGTTTTGGTATATATTTAAATGGTTTTACAATTATCCGCTAATCGGCAAGCAGGGCAAGTGTATTGACACTTGCACATTTTTGAGATTTTTCCTGACGGGAAAACTCAAAAATTGCTTGTTGGGGAGTGCCTTCCCCAAACCCTGCAACTTCGGGCCAAGTTGGCCCGAAGTCGGTGCGTTGCACCTCATGTTGCGTCATGTTCGCTATCGCTCCATTTCCTTATTTTTTTGCGCGTCCGTCAGGCCGAGCAGGTGGTCTATGTTGCTTTTCACCGTAACAATTTCCTGCATGGTCTTTTTGGTTTCCCGATACTCTCGGTAAGCCTTTTTCTTGTCGGCCGACAACCGCTGAAACTCCGCTTTGAGCGTATCCATTTTGGGGAGCTTCGCCCCGGACAGTAAACGCTGGAATGTATCCTGCGCCGCCCTGTAGGCGGCAATATCCGCTTCATGCTCCGCAAGATATTTCCGGCTATACTTCGCCGCTTTGTATCCTTCAAATACAGGCCGGACTTTTGCATAATCTACCACCGCCGCCTTTAGCTCCGTATTGATACGCAGAGCGGCTTCGGTGGCTTTTATGCTGTCTGAAAGCGCATGGAAATGGTCGGTAAGCTCTGTGGTCTTTTGCTCCAAATCCGCGTATTCCATCAGGCCGTTTTCTTGCAAATACTGTAACGCCGCCGCCTGTCAACGGCGGTTTAAATTTGCAATAAAACGCCGAATAAATTTTGTAGGTTTTCGGCGGGAGGAATGTCGGGTATAAAGTTAGATTACTGAGCGTTCTGCTCAAACAAGGTATTGACGATTTGCTGCTTTTGCTTCATGTACTCTTTGCGCTCTTTCAGGCGATAACTTTCGCCCTTGATGTTGATGACGGTACAGTGGTGAAGCACTCTGTCGAGGATAGCGGAAGCAATGGTAACATCGGCAAAAACTTCATTCCACTGGGAAAAAGTCTTGTTTGAGGTAAAGATGGTAGAGGCTTTCTCGTATCTTTTGGCAATGAGTTGAAAGAACAAGTTAGCGCCTTGAATATCCATGGGCAAATACCCAATTTCGTCGATGATGAGCACCTTGTAACGGATGAGGGTGCGGAGTTTGTCTGGTAGCCGATTCTCGTAGTGGCTTTTCTTCAGCTGCTCAATGAGGGTATGGCAGTTGATGTAGTAGGTGGAGTAGCGGTTTTTGGCGGCAACCATACCCAGCGCATTGGCCAGATGGGTTTTGCCAACGCCAGGTGGCCCCAAAAACACTACATTCTCAGCATTCTCCACGAACCGCATGGTAGAAAGCTCGTCGATCTGGCGCTTGTCGATGGAGGGTTGAAAAGAGAAATCAAAGTCCTCCAAGGTCTTCTTGATGGGGAAGCCGGACATCTGAATCTGCTTCTCGTAAGCTCTCTGACGCTTGCTCCTAGCCTCTTCGGTGAAGATATGATCGAGGACATCCACAATGTTGAGTTCATCCTTGATAGCTCGTTCCAGGTAGTTGTCGATGATCTCCAGGGTATTGCGCATTTTGAGGGATTCCAGGTTTTCTTTGAGTCGCTCGTACAAAACTTCACTCATACTGCGCCACCTCCGCTACTTCATCGTATGCGGACAGACTTGGCGGCCGGATAGGAAAATCAATGACATTGTCGCCGTCCAGCAAGGTGTTTTCGATGTCAAATGATTGCTTAAGGGTTAATCTTCGGTAATGTTGGGCATTGACTACCATATCTTTTTTCTGGTACGATATGCGGTGCAGGGCGATTTGCTTTCCTTCGTAGTAGGCGGCAAGCATGTTGTCCAGGGCTACGACTGCCACATCTCTGCCGACGTATTCTGCTGGTACAGAATACTGATTGCCGGCATACGAGATGAGGCAGTCTTTTTGTACCCGGCGCAGGTTGATTTTGTCGATGATATATTCTCTGGAAAGGGGGCTGAGGCCCTCTTTTTTTAGCCTCTCAAATGGAATCTCATTTGTGGTGGCGTGCACTTTCCCATTGACCTTGTTGCACCATGCCACGGCCTGTCCGTTTAGGTCGTCAAGCGAATTGTACCGGATTCCCACCATGAAATTATCCCGAACAAACGCCACTGTCCGCTCCACCTTGCCCTTTGTCTGGCCCCGGTAGGGTCGGCACAATACCGGCTTGAACCCGTAGAATCCAGCAAAATCCTCAAATTGTCGGTTGAGCGTGCTGTCCTCCTGCCGGAGCAGACGCTTGACGACCACCTGCTTCATGTTGTCGTACAGTATCTCCTCCGGGTAGCCGTGAAAGTACCGAAATGCGTTCTGGTGGCAGCGGATCAGCGTGTTGGTGCTCATGTCCGTCACAAATTCTATGTACCGCATCCGGGAGTATCCCAGCACCATCAGGAAGCAGTACAGCTTCTTCTGTTTCCCATCTTCCAGCACAACATGATCTTCAAAGAATGCCCAGTCCACCTGGCCTTGTAGCCCCGGCATCGTCTCAAACCGCACCGTTGCTTTCTCATCCAACTGTCCTTTTTTCCCTCGCACGTAGTGCTTCACGATGGAGTATTCTCCCGGAAATCCCATTTCCTTGATCTTCTCCAGTATCCGCAGCGCCGAATACGGCGCTTCTTCCAGCCACACGTCAATCTGTTCTTTGTATGGATCCAGTTTTGATGGCTTGGGATCTGTCAGGCTGTACACCGGTTTTGTGTCGGCCTGGGCATATCGTTTTGCTGTGCGTGGGTCTATGTTGTACTTGCGGGCGATCTCTGTGTAGCTCATTCCTTTTTGGCGGTCGCTTCGGATGTCCATCCAGTTGTCTCCTTCCATTTTGCCACCCTTTCTATCTGCTTTTTACAGACAGAAAAAAGTGTATCATATGTCATCCCTATCCGCCAGAAAACTGCATTTTTTAATTGGCACTTTCCTTCATTTTATCATCGGCGCTGACAGTCCATGTACGGGGCAATATCCTGGGCGTTTCCCCACCGGGCCGAGCCGTATTCAATGCCCTGGCGGTATTTCTTAGCGTTCTTGCCTTTGAAATAAACAACCAAGCGAATAACGGTCATACCCACAATGCCGACACAGAGGTCGAGCAGATGGAGAGAGGGCGCTATATTTTCAAAGGCTGCGTTAAAGCCTCCGCCCAGGTTAATGATTTTTGCGGAGAGGTCCGCACCGACCGCAAGCCGGAACGCCTGTCCGACTTTATCAAACAACCATAGGAACAGTACGTAAGGCAGGTTCGGGAGAATGATTTTCTTGATATTCACATTCATAGCTCCTGCCCCCGTTCTTTGGTCTTGACTTTTTCCCGCGGCCTATGCTGCTTTGCTTTCTGCCGCATTTGGGAAAGCAGTTTTCGGATGGAGGGCTTTTTCTCCCGGTCAAGGTTCTTTGCGGAAAACTCCTTGAATGCCGCTGTCAGCACATCAGCGTCTCGCCCTTTGAAAAACACCAAGTAACGGGGCGGCTGCGTGGAAATATCTTTTTTCAGGGCAAAGTCAACACCGTATTTTTTCGCCGTGTGCTCAAAGGCTTTGATATTCTCGTCAGTGATTTCAATGTTTGAAACGCCTGTATTGTGTTTCATAAGCTGCCGCAAGGTCTGTTTGCCTTGATGAAACCGGGGCTTTTTCTTTTTCTGCGCCTCCAGCAGCTTTTTAAGGGCTTTCTGTAAAACAGAGGCGGTCAGCTTTGCCGTTTGAATGGATAAGGCTATGGTTTTTTGAGTAACTTCTTCCTGCAAGGGCTACCTCCTTTCTCCGCTGCCGTACAGGTCGTGGTTTACCAGGGCAGAGTAATAATTTCCAATGGTGGCCGGAGCATTGAACAGTGCTGCCAGAAGATATTTCTTGATGTTGCGGACATAAGTGGTGTTGGCCGCCATACAGTCAAGCACATACTGGATGTGGCTGCTGTCCAGCTTCAAAAGCCGGGACTTTACCACCCCGGCGGGGAAGTCATCCCCCGATATGCGGATGGTCTGCCTTGCGGAACAAACCGTATCCACAAGCAGTTCCACGATTTCATCCAGACGGTCACGGTCAAGTTTGCGGTCCTGAATGAGAATGTCATACTCGATATTTTCTAAAATGATTTCACGGTATGTTTCTCTCGTATCCATTCCTATCCCATCCGCCGCCTGCGGCTCATAAGGATTTGATAAGATAGGATTTGATGGTTCCGTACTTGATAAATCAGTTATTGATTTTTGGTTACTTGATTTCTTAGTATTTAATTGTGCGGGATTTCCCTGTTCAGGTTCTTCCATGACTGGATTATCCAAAACTGGATTTTCCCGTTCAGGTTTTTCCTGTTCAGGCAACGGCAGTTTAGGGTGCTCCAAGATGGTGTATTCAATCGTGGTGAGTTGCCCTTTGGAATTGCGGATACGCTCACGGATGATGTACCCGTGTTCTTCCAGTTCCTTTACCGTGGCGCAAATGCTGTCCACGCCATCCCTGCATATCCGGGCAAGCCCCTTTGTGGTGTAATCCCAATTTTCCGGCAGGGAGAGCATGAGGGAGAGAAGCCCCTTTGCTTTCAGCGAAAGTGCCGTGTTGCGTAGATGGTGGTTTGCCATCACCGTATAATCCCTGGTTTTTTCTATGCGGAATACTGCCATTGCGTATCAGCTCCTTTCCGGGCGGCTCCGCATTATAGAGGCTGTTCCCTATGGTCGTAGAGAAGATGGCCGGATGATACTCTGGCATGGTTTCTGATTTTAATTTCATTGCGCCCCTGAGAGGCCAATGCTTTTTTGTATCCCTCGTCCGTCAGGAACAGACGCATACGCTCACCTTTGAAACCAACGGGGGATTCATGGGAAAGCACATCAAAGAAAATCATGTGCCGGGTATCGGGAGCGAAACGCTCCAGGTCCATAATGTCGTGCCCTGCCAGTTTGGAGGCGCCGGATTTCTTCCGGGCTTCTTCCAACAGTTCACCAATGGTTTTTCCTTTGCTCATGTGTAACAGCTCCTTTCCTAAAAATGGGCATAAAAAAACGCCATCCGTAGGCTTGTGTGCCATTCAGATAGCGTTTGGTGTGGTTATTCGGTTATATGTTTTAGTTTGTTGTTGCGTGAAACCCTTGTAAACAAAGGCTTTTTCAGCTTTGAGCATAAATGTATGTAGCCGTGGGACCAGTGGGGCCTGTCGCCCCGTCAGTGCCGGTTGGTCCGGTGGGACCAGTTGAACCAGTAGAACCTGTAGCACCGGTAGGACCTGTAGAACCAGTCGCACCTGTTGTACCATCGGTGCCAGTAGGACCTGTAGGACCAGTGGGACCTGTCGCCCCGTCAGTGCCGGTTGCGCCTGTAGGACCGGTAGGACCAGTGGGACCTGTCGCCCCGTCAGCGCCGGTAGAACCGGTTGGCCCAGTTGAACCCGTCGTGCCATCGGTGCCGGTCGGTCCAGTGGGACCTGTTACGCCATCAGCACCGGTAGAACCTGTAGGACCAGTGGGACCGGTAGGACCAGTTGCGCCATCGGTGCCAGTAGGACCTGTTGGCCCAGTAGAACCGGTTGCACCACCGGTGCCTGTTGCTCCGGTAGGACCAGTGGCACCCGTTGCTCCAGTTGTGCCTGTCGATCCGGTGGGACCTGTTGGTCCGGTCGCACCTGTCGCCCCGTCAGCACCGGTAGGTCCGGTAGGACCAGTGGAACCTGTTGGTCCGGTAGGGCCAGTTGAACCCGTCGAGCCTTCGGTGCCAGTAGGACCGATTGGTCCAGTGGAACCTGTTGGTCCGGTAGGGCCAGTTGAGCCAGTCGCGCCTGTTGCCCCATCAATGCCGGTTGGTCCGGTTGCCCCGTCAGCACCAGTAGGGCCGGTTACGTTGGGATTTTCAATCGAGACAATGGCAGAGCCCTGTGTTACTGTAATATCCAGAGTCGTGGATTCAAAGATTAGGTTGTCTCCGACTCCCATGGTGGCAGAGCCAGTGGTTCCAATTACATTAAACAATAGATCGCCTGCAAAGGTGCCGGTAGGACCAGTAGCACCGGTCGGTCCGGTGGGACCCGTTGCGCCGGTTGCACCAGTGGCACCGTCAGTACCAGTAGGGCCTGTAGCTCCGGTGACCCCTTGAATACCCTGAGGGCCGGTAGCCCCGGTGACCCCTTGAATACCCTGAGGGCCGGTAGCCCCAGTGACCCCTTGAATACCTTGAGGACCAGTGGCCCCGGTGACCCCTTGAATACCCTGAGGGCCGGTAGCCCCGGTGACCCCTTGAATACCCTGAGGGCCGGTAGCCCCTGTGAGCCCTTGAATACCTTGAGGGCCTGTAGCTCCGGTGACCCCTTGAATACCCTGAGGGCCAGTAGCCCCGGTGACCCCTTGAGTACCTTGAGGGCCGGTAGCCCCGGTGACCCCCTGAATACCCTGAGGGCCGGTAGCCCCGGTGGTGCCCTGAATACCCTGAGGGCCGGTAGCCCCGGTGGCACCTTGAGCGCCCTGAGGACCAGCAGGGCCTTGAACGCCCATGGGCCCTCTGGGCCCGGGAGGGCCAACACAGCAACACCCGCCGCCACAATTGCATTGATTGTGGTGGTAGGATGAATCAAAATTATTTGACATGAAATACCTCCGCCCATGATTTGATCTTAAATAGGTGCATTTTTCACACTGCAATTTAGTATATGTGGGTTCAGCACATGGTGATATTCAGGGGATTTATAAAAAATTTACAGTGATGGATAAATTGAAATCATCCATAAAATACCTATATTATAATTTTGATTCTTTTTAAAGAATTTTTTGCATTCTTGAGCATGCTGTATGATGTTTTCTCGATGATATAAGTATTCTGCGCGCAATAACTTTGACCGAGAAATATTCAAAAATGAATATCAAAAGGTTTACTGTGGGATACTTTTAAAGCACAAAATGGAAGTGCATGCTGACAAAAAGAAACATGAGAAAACAGTATTTCGATATTGATATACAATTAACAATATGCTATACTAATTTTATCTTTAATAAAGTCAAAGGAGGATCTTCATGAAAGGCTTTGCAATGAAAAAAATTGGTGAAATAGGCTGGACCGAGAAAGAGATTCCGGCTATCGGCCCCAACGATGCGTTGGTTCGCCCCACTGCCATTTCACCCTGTACTTCCGATGTACACACCGTATGGGCAGGTGCGATCGGCGATCGTGAGGATATGATTCTGGGCCACGAAGCAGTTGGCGTTGTAGAAGCTGTCGGCGAATTGGTTAAGGATTTTAAACCCGGTGACCGTGTTGTGGTTCCTGCCATTACACCGGATTGGAATTCTCTGGAGGCACAGGGCGGATATTCCATGCATTCGGGCGGTATGCTGGCGGGCTGGAAATTCTCCAATTTTAAGGATGGTGTATTTGCTGAGTTTTTCCATGTCAATGATGCAGACGGAAATTTGGCCCATCTGCCTGATTCCATTGATGATGCAGCAGGTGTTATGCTTTGTGATATGATGCCCACCGGTCTTCACGGCGTGGAGCTGGCTGATGTACAGTTTGGTGATAAGGTGCTGGTTATCGGTATCGGGCCTGTAGGCTTGATGAGCGTGGCCGGAGCGGCTCTGCGGGGTGCCTCTGAAATTTTTGCTGTAGGCAGCCGGCCCAACTGCATTGAAATTGCCAAGGAATACGGCGCTACCCATATTATCAATTACCGCAGCGGCTCTATCGAAGATCAGGTGATGGAGCTCACCCAAGGCAAGGGCGTGGATCGCGTCATCATCGCTGGCGGTGATGTGGATACCTTTGCCACCGCTATTAGAGTACTCAAGCCGGGCGGCAGAATCGGAAATGTTAACTATCTGGGCGAGGGCGATTACATTCAGATCCCCCGTGTAGAGTGGGGCTGCGGTATGGCTCATAAGCAAATTGCCGGTGGATTGATGCCGGGCGGCAGACTGCGTATGGAAAAACTGATTGCTTTGGTAGAGGCTGGACGTATTGATCCTTCCAAGCTGATCACGCACCGCTTTGATAGTTTTGATAAGGTTGAGGAAGCTCTTCTCATGATGAAGGACAAGCCCAAGAATCTGATTAAGCCTGTGGTTTTTATGAAATAGGGATTGTTGAATAGGAAAAAGGCCGGTGCTCGAACGCACCGGCCTTTTTCCTATTCACCCAAGCTATGAGAAACATTTTCCGACTGCCTCTCAAGATTTTTTAGGGTGATTTTAGAATCCAGACGAATCATAAAAAAACCGGCGCAGCTTTATGCTGTGCCGGTATACTGCAAGTGGTTTCAAAAATTAGCCGATAAACATCTGGGTAATATACAGGTAACCGTTGGAATCGGTCACAATTCCCAAGCCGATTTCAGTGAAGGAACTGTTGAGAATATTTTTGCGGTGCCCTTCGGACTGCATCAGAGAAGTGTGAGCGCTGTTGAGGAAAGCATTTTTAGCCAAATTTTCACCTGCTGTTTTGTAGCTGATGCCAAAATCGCTCATCATTTCAAAGGGAGTGCCATAGGTAGGAGAAGTGTGATCAAAATATCCACGGTCGATCATATCCTGCGATTTGAGGCGAGCGACTTTGCTCAGTTCGGAATTCAAGGTCAGAGGAGCAACACCTGCATTTTTACGCTCGGCGTTGATCAAATCCAGCATCTGGGTCTCCAAAGTGGTGGCGCTTCCATCGTCCGAATTGGAATTATCGCTGCTTCCGGGATTGGAAGGAGTAGGGTTGGAGGGCTTGGGGTTGGAAGGCGTGGGCGCAGAAGGCTCAGATACCTCAGGCTCAGAAGGCGTGGGGGTTACCGGAACCGATGGACAAGAAGAGCCTGTATTACAGTCCGGGTTTGTGGGAGTTGTCTGATTGGGGCAGAGGGAATTGTAAAGATTGTTCAGATCGACATTCCCACTTTGGAAAGAATTTAAAAGATCAGAAGGGGAATAAGAGCTGATTACAGTATTGCCATTGTTGCAGTTTGCATTGCTGCCGTTGTTGCCATTCAAATTGTTACCATTGCTGCCATTGTTGCAATTCGAATTGTTACTGTTGTTGCAGTTTGCACTGCCGGAACTGAACTGCCGAACAATACCCGCATATGTACAACTGGGATCGCTGTTGGTAATGTATCGGTAGCTGGATGCTGCCATTGCGGGTGTTGCCATTGCGGCCACCACCAATGCACTTGCTGCACCGGAGGCAATAAGCCTTAAATTCTTTTTCCACTGCTTGTTCATTTAAGAATCCTCCTTTGGATCAAAGTTTAGGCACAGTATACAACTCAAATTCCAATTAAGCAATAAAAATAGGGGAATCTTGCCATGGTAATATCTGCTCCCATTTTTAGGAATATATAAATTCCCTATGATCATCAGGGAATGCAGGGATTTTCTAAGCACCAAAATATCTTGAATTTTTTAATTAAAAAGCATTTTTTATAGAAAATTTGCTGAAAAATATCGAGTTTTTCCTTTTAAGCCTTTAGGCAGGGGGGGCATAAAAGGAGACGTAAAAACACAAAATTCGCTGAAGTTTTTGAAGCATAGAAAAACTCGAAATTTAATATATATGAATTTTTTTGAAAGAGCTGAAATCAATTGCAGAATAAAAAAATGCCGCCGCTGCTGTTTTTTTATTTTAAAGCCATAAAAGGTACAATTATCCCGAAAAAAGGCGATTTCCGACAAATTTGTAGGTATTATTCATAAAATAATTGCTTGACATGGCTTTTTTTATATGCAATAATAAATTTAGCAACAAAATGTAATCGATTACATTTTTTGTCGAAAGTCTGTCATTTCAGCTACAATCAGTATCCAAATGACTATACAGAACGAGTGATGTTGCGCTTTTGCACCGTAATAAAGCCCTTTGAGGCTGTTGTGTTGCACAGCAATAACTGGTTAGCAAGAATTTTATCATAAAGGAGCGAGAGATATCATGGCCACTATAGCGGATGTTGCAAAAAAAGCCGGTGTATCGGTCGCCACGGTATCCAGAGTGCTCAACAAACAATCCACAGTGTCGGGCAAAACAGTTTCGCGGGTGAAGGCTGCCATTGAGGAGCTCAGCTATGAGCCAAACATGCTGGCAAGGAATTTCAGGCGAAGCGAAAGCCGGGTTATTCTGATTCTGGCGCCCAACATCACCAACCCCTACTATGCGCACATCCTCTCGGGCATCGGCGCAAAGGCACGAAGCCTTGGCTACAGTGCTCTCATTTGCACAACCGAAGAGGATAAAGCCCGAGAGGCCGAATACCTGGATATGTTGGCCAAAAATAGGGCGGATGGTGCAATTCTGCTGGCTACAGAAAACGACGAGGATTACTTCCGGGAGATCGTTTCTCAATACTCGCTGGTGCAGTGCTCGGAGCCTTTTACTCACTTAGAAACCGCTCATGTTTCCATCGATAATTACAAAGCCGCCCGCCATGTGGTGCGGCATTTGCTGGATACGGGGCACCAGCGGATTGCCACCATCAGCAGTGTGAACAACTATACCTCCACCGGCCAGCGCCTCATGGGTTACAAGGATGAGCTTCTGGAAGCAGGCCTTGCGGCAGAGCCGGAGATGATTGTTTACGGCAGCCGGGATTATAGCTTTGCCAGCGGCTACGAGGCGGCAAAAAAACTTTTGCAGCAAAGGCCCAGGCCCTCCGCCATTTTCTGTATATCGGATATGTTGGCGCTGGGGGCTGTGCATGCGGCAAAGGATATGGGGCTTTTGGTTCCGGGAGAGCTTTCGGTCATCGGCTTTGATGATGTTGAATACGCCACCACCTTTTCGCCTGCTCTTTCCACGGTAGCCCAGCCCTGTTATCAGCTTGGGGAATGCTCTATGGAGCTGCTTTTCTCTCTGATGAATGGTGGGGATGTGAGCAAAAAGCAAATGGTTTTGGATTTCAATCTTATTATTCGGGATTCATCGGCTCCGCTTCATGCGGGGCTATGAAAATAAAAAAAATCAGGGGGTCCTTTTCACCATGAAAACAAGAAAGCTTTTATGTGCAGCTGTTGCCCTGATGCTTGTAATGGGTGCCTTGACAGGCTGTGGAGGCACACAGGCTCCGGCCGGCAGTGCCGCTTCGGCAGCACCCAGCGCAGCAGCGCCAGCATCATCTGACTCAAAGGAAGCACCTACCGAAAATATTCGTATCGGTGTTATCATGCCCTCCGCAACCCACGGCTTTACCGGTGAGAGCATTCAGCATGCCGAGGCCGAAATTAAAAAGCTGGCCGAAGAGCGTGGCTTTGAGTACAAATTCCTCACTGCTGAGGAAGCTTCCGGTCAGGTTACACATGTGGAAACTCTTTTGACTTGGGAACCCCAAGCCATTGTGATGTGGCCCATCGAGGGCGATGCCCTGCGCAGTGCCGCTCAATCCATTCTGGATGCCAACATCAAGCTCGTTATTTATGACCGGTTGATTGAAGGCTTTACCCCGACTGCCGAAATCATGGGTGATAACGAAACCATCGGCAAAATGACCGGCGAATACTTCAATAAATTCTTTGCAGATGATCTCGCCGCAGGCAAGAAGATCAGTTATCTGGAATTCATGGGCGATTCCTCCACTGTTCCGAAACAGCGTTCCGATGGCTTTAAATCCACCATTAACGAGGCCTTTGTTGTGGCCAATGAGCCTTACAGCACCGGCTGGCAGCGCCAGACCGCCATGGAGCAGATGGAAAACTGGCTCAACACCAGTGATGCCGCCAAGATCGAAGAATTGAGGGCTATCTTTACGCATGACGATGAAGTGGTTCTCGGTGTTCTGGATGCACTGAAAAACTACAGCGGTCCTGCCAAGCTCAGTGTCAAGCTCCTTTCCGGCGTGGGCGGGCGTAAAGAAAACATTGCCACCTTTGCTGACCCCGGTGTGGAAGGTCTCAAGCAGGTTACTTATATGTTCAGCCCTTCTATGATTCGCAATGCTGTTCAAATGGGTGTTAACGCCGCTTATGGTGAGCAGTATAACGGCAAGGATATTGGTGGGCTGGTTCTGATTGATACTGTGGAAATTGATGAAAGCAATCTGGCCGAATACGAGGCCTCCGACCTGTTTAAAGAGCGCTACAGCATCTAAAAGCCAAGCACTCATTCTGCATGCCGGCAGATACAAGCATTTGTTTGAATGAAGGGGCCGACCGGCTGTAGTCGGTCGGCCCCGCAGGCTGTAGACATAACTACCTTTAGCTTGAAAACCTCATGGTTCTGATGCGTAATTCTTCCGAAGTCGAATTGATTTCGACGCAGGAATACTACTTTTTGCGCCGGAGCGGTGCAATCCGGGGGGAATATGGGGGGCATTGGATGCCCCCCATAGAGGGTGTAGACTTTTGTCTACACCCTCAGGGGCCGACCGGCGGGCAGTCGGTCGGCTCCGGCCTTTTGAGCACACCGGGGCAACCCGGAAGAAAATTCACTCCAAGCCAAATGCTCCGGGCAAAAATCCGGGTGAAGAAAGTGAGATGAGCCCCTTATGCTGGTAGAAATGAAAAACATTTCCATGGATTTTGGGCCTGTGCGTGCACTCAATAACGTCAGCTTTACTGTTGGCCCTTCTGAAATACACGGGCTCTTGGGTGAGAACGGTGCGGGAAAATCCACCCTGATGAACATTCTGGCCGGATCTTTCTTGCCCAGTGAGGGGGAAATCTGGATAGATGGCCGCGGGGTTGTGATGGATGGGGCAAAAACAGCCAACCACAACGGCATACGGTTTATCCATCAGGAGCTAAACCTGTGCAACGACTTGACTGTTTTTGAAAACCTGTTTTTGACTGAGGAAATCAAAACAAAGCTTGGCTTTTTGGATAGAAAAGCCATGATCGAAAGAACCGCCTCGGTGTTCCAGCGAATGAAGGTCAGCATTGATCCCACGGCGCTGGTGGCCGATTTGGAAGCCTCCAAAAAGCAGATGGCGGAAATCGCCAAGGCCCTGCTCTTTGACTGCAAGCTTATTATTATGGATGAACCCACCACCAGCCTCACCAGCAGTGAGATTGAGGTTTTGTTTGAGATTATGAACCAGCTCAAGGCGGAGGGTGTCAGCTTTATTTACATATCCCACAAAATGCCGGAAATTTTTGAAGTTTGTGATCGCTACACTGTTCTGCGGGATGGTACCTTTATCCAGAGCGGCCAGCTGGCTGAAATGGATGAGCACCGGATCACCGAGCTGCTCATCGGTAAATCCTTGGTGGATGCCGACCTAAAAGAGGCGGCAGGCACCGCCGTTGCCGAAGAGGTGGTGCTCTCCCTGGAGGGGCTCAGCGGCAGTGGCTTTTCGGATATAGATTTGGAGCTGCATCGAGGCGAGGTTGTAGCGATAACTGGCTTGCAAGGCTCGGGCAGCAGCCAGCTTGTGGATGCCCTGTTTGGGGCCGCTCCCATTAAAAGCGGGCGCATCCTGCTGGATGGTAAGCCGGTCAATGCCCGCTCCAACATTCGCAGCCGTATGCGGGGCGGTTTAGCTCTTGTACCCCGCAACCGAAAAGAACGGGGAATCCTCACCGATCTTTCTATTTACGATAACCTTTCCATGGGCTTTTTCAACACCAAGCACAAGCGCCCTTTCATCAGCAAAAAAGAAGAAACACAGCGCTTTTCCCGCCAAAAAGAAGCCCTTGCCATCAAGACCGATCACCCCTCCAACCCCATCACCTCCCTTTCCGGGGGCAACCAGCAAAAGGTGATTCTGGCCCGCTGGCTGGAAACGGACGCCGATGTTTTCCTGCTGGATAACCCCACACAGGGAATCGATGTGGGCAGCAAGCACGAAATCTATAAGCTGATTCTTTCGTTGGCAAAGCAGGGCAAAGCGCTGATCGTGTTCACCAAGGAATTCCCGGAGCTTTATAAGGTAGCCGATCGGTGTGTGGTGCTCTATAAGGGGAAAATCAACGCCCGGCTGGAACGGGATGAGCTGGATGAATCCACCGTGATGTATTATTCCACAGGCTCGAATCTGGAGGTAACGAGATGAACGGACTAAAATTGGGCGGTTCCAAAAAAATGGCCCTGCGCAGCTTTATGACCAACTATAACTTTGTGGTATCCTTTGTGCTGCTTCTCATTGCGGCTGTGGCGGTCAATCCCTCCTTCCTGCGGTGGAACAACATCTCCAACCTGTTTGTGCAGGGCACCATTGTGGGTATTGTAGCTATGGGAATGAGCATGATTGTTTCTGCCGGCATGATCGATATTTCGGTGGGTGCGCAGGTGGCTTTGATTTCCGGCCTTGGGGTGCTGGTGCTCAACCAGACCGGCAGTGTTTTTGTCATGCTGCTGTTCTGCTGTGCCCTTGGCGGTTTAATCGGATTGTTTAACGGCCTGTTGGTGGCCAAAGGCAAAATGGCCCCCATGATTGCCACGCTGGCCATGCAGTCCATCTGCCGTTCCATTATCACCCAGCTGGGGCAGGGTGGGCCTTTCACCGTTTCCAACGAAAATTACGAAAGCTTTCGCCTCATTGCCGCCAGCGGCTTTCAACTTACCGAAAAGGTTCGCCTGCCCTATATGATGATTATTTTCTGCATCGTTTCCTTTGGTTTTGCAGTAACTATGGACCGCACCAAGTTTGGCAAGCATGTCTATGCTGTGGGCAGCAACGAAACCGCCGCATGGCTGGCCGGCATTAATGTGCACCGCATCAAAATTGCCGTGTTTGTGATCACCGGGCTTATGAGCGGTGTGGCTTCTCTGCTGTATGCCTCCCGCCTTACTGCTATTCAGGCCTCCAATGCGGGGCTTAACTTTGAGATGGATGCCATTGCGGCCGTTGCCATCGGCGGCACCGCCATGAGCGGAGGCCGGGGCAAAATTATGGGCACCTTCCTGGGTATCCTCATGTTCCGCATGATCAACAACATTTTGACCATGGCCAATGTACCGCCCTTCCTCAGCGGTCTTGTCAGCGGCATTATCATCATTGTGGCGGTGCTCATGCAAAACTTCCAAAATAAAAAAAGATAAAAGAGGGTGGTCAGCGTGAAAAATCAGGCTGACCGTGATGTGCCAATCGCTCTCCGCTTATGGCGGGAACCGCGATTGATGCACAAAGAGACCATTCCTTTTTATGGTCTTTTTGTGTCAGAACATATGCGAAAGGAATGGTCTTAATCATGCTGAAAATTGGTATCATCGGCTGCGGCAAGATCACAGAGGTACGCCATGCCCCGGAATACCACGAGAACCCGGCATGCAGCCTGACTGCCTACTACGATGCCGACCCGGCTCGCTCCCAGACTATGGCGGCTCTTTACGGCGGCAAGGCCTGCTCTTCGGTGGAGGAACTGCTGGCCGAAAATCTGGATGCAGTCAGCGTCTGTGTAGCCAATAAGGATCACGCCGCCGTTTCGATAGCGGCTTTGGAAGCAGGCTTCCATGTGCTGTGCGAGAAGCCGATGGCTTCCACCTTAGAGGAGTGCTTGGCCATGAACGCCGCCGCCCAAAAAGCGGGAAAGCTGCTGATGATTGGACACAACCAGCGGTATGCCAGAGCCCATGTCAAGGCAAGGGAGCTGATTGCCCGGGGTGAGATCGGGGAGATTTTAAGCTTTGCCACCACCTTTGGCCATTCGGGGCCAGAGGGCTGGACCGGGCTGCGCAACTCTTGGTTTTTTGATAAAAGCAGGGCCAGCTTTGGCTCTATGGCGGATTTGGGTGTACATAAAACCGACCTGCTCCATTACCTGTGCGGCCAGCGGATTGTGGAGGTTACCGCTACTTTGCAAACCTTGCACAAGACCTTCCCGGATGGTTCTCCCATCACGGTGGATGACAACGCTGTCTGCCTGTATAAAATGGAAAACGGCGCAGTGGGTACCATGCGGGTCAGCTGGACCTTTTATGGCGAAGAGGATAATTCCACCCGCATTTACGGAACGGGGGGCTGTATCCGTCTCTACGATCACCCCCGGTATGCGCTCATTGTGGAGAAGCCCCAAGGGGAAAATACCTATTATGAGCTGGATAAAATGACCAGCAACGAGGAGCAGACCACCGGCCGCCGCACCAGCACCGGTGTGATCGACGCTTTTGTGGATAGCATTCAAAACGGAACCCCTACCGTGGCCTCAGGGGAGGAAGCCCTCAAAGCCATGCGGGTGATCTTTGCGGCGGAAGAATCGGCCAGAACCGGAAATACCATTCAGGTCTCGGAGGACTGAGCGACCTGGGAATACCATAAAATGAGGAGGAATTTGCCATGGCAAGACCCATAACGTTGCTGACCGCCCAGTATGGTGATCTTTCCCTGGAGGAGGTTTGCCGTCTGGCCGGCTCCATCGGATACGAAGGGCTGGAGCTGCCTACCCAATGCCACATTGATGTTCACAAGGTGGTGGAGGAGCCGGGCTATGCCCAAAGACTCAAGGGAACACTGTCCGAATATAACCTTTCTGTCTGGGCGATTTCCGCCCATTTGGCGGGGCAGTGCGTGGGGGATAACTGGGATCAGCGGCTGGATACCTTTGCCCCCTCCCGGCTGTCCGGTAACCCGGAGGGTATCCGAAAGTGGGCTGTAGAAGAAATGAAAACCACTGCCCGGGCCGCACAGGCTCTGGGAGTAAAAGTGATTACCGGCTTTTTAGGCTCCACCATCTGGGGTTATTGGTATTCCTTCCCGCCCACCACTAAGGAAATGGTGGATGAAGGTTTTCGCAGAATCAAGGAGCTTTGGTCACCCATTTTTGATGTATTCGATGAATGCGGTGTCAAGTTTGCACTGGAGGTGCATCCCACCGAGATTGCCTTTGATTATTATAGTACCCAGCGCCTACTGGAAGAGTTTGAATACCGCCCCACGCTGGGCATCAACTTTGACCCTAGCCATCTGGTCTGGCAGGGGGTGAACCCAACCACCTATCTGCGGGATTTTCAGAGCCGTATTTACCATGTCCACATGAAGGATGTGAAGCTGAGCCGGGATGGCAGAGGCGGTATTTTAGGCTCTCATTTGGATTTTGGAGACACCCGCCGGGGCTGGAATTTTGTTTCGCTGGGTCACGGGGATGTGGATTTTGATGGAATTATCCGGGAGCTGAACCAGATGGGCTACGATGGCCCCCTTTCGGTGGAGTGGGAGGATTCCGGTATGGAGCGCAACTTCGGGGCGACCGAGGCCTTTGAATTTGTAAAGAAAATCAACTTTTCTCCCTCAGATGTAAGCTTCGATGCCTCCATGAAAATGAAATAGCCGATATGCTCGCAATAAAAAAGGTTCATCTGCTGTAAGGCAGATGAACCTTTTTTCGTTTTGCTTAAGAACCACCGGCTTTGCCGGTGGAGAAAGACCTTATAGGTATGGACAAGAAAAAAGCTCCCCGATATATTAAAAGTTAAGGTCTGCCAACCTAACTAAAAAATCGAGGAGGTCTTTAAATGAAAGACATAAACAGTTTAGAACATACCAAGTGGAGATGTCAATACCACGTAGTATTTGCACCAAAATACAGGAGACAAGTAATATATCGGGAAATTAAAGCAGACATAGGGTTTATCCTAAGGAAATTGTGTGATCAAAAAGGGGTAGAAATTATAGAAGCGAACGCATGCCCAGATCACATCCATATGCTAATCAGTATACCACCAAAGTTTAGTGTATCGCAGATAATGGGGTATCTAAAAGGGAAGAGCAGCTTAATGATATTCGACCGTCATGCAAATTTGAAGTACAAATATGGAAATAGGCATTTCTGGGCAAGAGGGTATTATGTGGATACAGTAGGGCGGAATAAAAAGCAGATACAGGAGTATATCAAAAAGCAATTGGAGGAAGATGAGCTATCCGATCAGATGAGTCTCAAGGAGTACACTGACCCGTTTACGGGTAGCAAGAACACCAAGGCATAAAAACGTACCCCTTTAGGGGTTGCCCGAGAAAGCAATGCGGATGGCAGATCTTTCGGGACCCCTTTAGGGGTACTGTCTGTATTGTGCCCTTCTAGGGCTTATTCAAGCCTCCGGCTTAGCCGGAGGTTTTGACTGGCGGGGTATTAGTCTTTCAGCCAGCGCTCTAAATTGGCTGTGACAAATGCATCGTCATTGAGATGTGGATACATGGCATAAACACGGTCAATTTCTTCTTTCTGGCCGGGGGAAAGAGTTTCCTCCGGGTTTAGGCACCAGATGCCTTCCAGCAGACCCTGACGGTGCAGCACCTCGTGAACCCCGGCGATGCATCCGGCAAAGCCGTGGGATGGATCAAAAAAAGCAGCGTTGGCATCGGTAATCTGGGCGGCTAAGGTCATCAGCTCGGGAGTGAACTGCCCCTCTTTCCGATACTGGCGAATATTTTCCAGCAGCTCCACCGCTTTTTGTGTCCAGACAGCCCAGTGCCCCAGCAGGCCGCCTTCAAAGCCTTTCCGGTAAGTTATGCCACTTTCCTCAAAGCAGAAGGTGGTCATTAAGTCGGCCACAATGTTGTCGTCGTTGCCGGTATAGAGGGTGATTTGATCGGCACGGGGCGAGGTTGCAGCGGCACGAACCATATCCAGTGTCTGGTATCGGTCAAAGGGGGCGGATTTCAGTGCCACCATATTTTCGATGGCGCAGAATTCCCGCCAGAAATCATAGGAAAGCCGCCGCCCTCCGCAGCTGGTCTGCAAATAAAACCCAATAACCGGCAAAATGGCAGCCACTTTCCGGGCCCTTTCCAGCAGGTAGCGGTCATCGTATGCAGACAGTCCACCCGGGCTGAGCAAAACAGCATGATAGCCCAGCTTTTTGGCTAGGGTGGCCTCCGCTACCGCTTGCTCCACCGGCCCGCAGACACCGGCTACCTTGACCACTGGCCGGCTGCTTGTGCGGATATAAGCCTCTGTTTCTTCAGCGGCCAACTGCAGCAAAGGCTGATAAAGGCCATATTCCGGCTTGCGGATTTCAAACTGGGTGGTGTGAACCGCCACGGCCAAACCGCCTGCACCGGACTCCAAATAATAGCGGAGCAGGGCACGCTGTCTTTTCTGATCCCAGCTTCTGTTTTTGTCCAAAGCCAGCGGCACGGCCGGAATCACACAGCCGGCCCGCAAAAGCTCCAGAGCGTCCATTGATTGTTTCAAGCAACACACCAGCCTTTTCATATTGTTGAATTGTTTCTGCTTTTCTGGCAGTCGGTCAGAGTGGAATCGTCCTGCCTGTTTTGTTGGTATTATATAGTGCAATTTTGCTAAATGCAAATGGGCCATGTGGTTCAGAACAGTTTCTGGGGATACTCTTATTCTATAGCCCGCCATAAAAGGTTTCTCTTTAAAATGCCGGTATAATAAGGAAAAATCAATTAGGAACAAAGGCGCTGCTATTAAATTGCAAAGGAGATATAGAAACTTTTTTCTTTTCCTCATGGACAATTAACAAGAGGAAAAAGCCAATATTGTTAAATCGAATGAAAAAAATTCAGCCTATTGCAATGCTGTTTCGAGTTGATATAATAGAAATATGGACAGAATAATTTTTCTTTATTTTAGAAATAATTCTGCAATTTCACAACTCAAACAGAAACTCAGGTGATGGCGATTCATGGGAAAAGTAACGATCAATGATGTTGCAAAAATGGCGGGAGCATCCAGGGCTACAGTATCCAGGGTTCTCAGCAACCCGGATTATCCGGTCGCCAGAGAAACAAGGGAAAAGGTTCTCCATGCTGTGCAGGAGCTTGGCTATATGCCCAACATGGTGGCCAACAGCACACAAAAGGCTTCGATGATGGATATCGGGGTGATTGTTCCCAATATAACCAACCAGTTTTATGCACTCACGATTCTGGGCATTGAAAAAGAGTTTCGCAAGCAGGGCTATAACATTCTGCTGTGCAATTCCTTTCGTGATCCCCAGCAGGAGCGCAAGCTGCTCCAATCCCTTTACAACAAAAAAGCGCAGGGGGTAATTATTTCCTCCGTTGCCAAGGAAGGGGGCAATGTGATTGAATTCAGCAAAAAAGGCATGCAGTTTATCCTGCTGGATCAAAAAATTGAAGAGCTTGAATGCAACCACATTTCCTTCGAGTATGAAGAAGGCGCTCATAAAGCCATGGAGTATCTCCATGAAATGGGCCACCGGCAGGTATGCTTGGCAACAACACCCCTGACCCGATGGAGCCGGCAGGAAATTTACTCCGGGTTTCGGCGGGCCATTTCCGAAGCGGGCATTGCCTTTGAGGAAAACATGCTGCTGGTAGCGGATCAGGAAAATGAATCCGACGAAGAGGGTATCTACGAAAACCGCTCGGGGCAGCTTTTGGCCAGAAAGTTTTTGCAGGGTCAGAATAAAGCCACAGCGGTGCTTTGTGTCAACGATATGGTGGCTTTCGGCTTCATACAGGAGCTGCATGCCCATGGCGTGCGGGTGCCGGAGGATATTTCGGTGGTGGGCTTTGATGATATTCCCTTTGCTTCGATGTTTTCACCGGCGCTGACCACTGTACATTGCCCCACTGTGGAAACCGGAAGCCTTGCCGCACAGCTCATGATTCAAAAGCTGGAGGGTAAAATCCCCTTTGGATTTGGGGTTAAGCTGGAAGCGCGGCTGGTTCAGCGCAGCTCTGTTATGCAGCGCTAAAGGAGTAGAATGCGGCACAGCCCGCTGGGGGCTGCTGTGAGGGAGCAGCTCTGCTATAACGGACCAGCCGTTTCTAAATAAAGCAGAATAAACGGGTCAGCCACATCCGTAAAAGGGTATTGTTTTGGTTTTGGAGGAACAGCCCGTGGCGGCTTTTTAATCGAATGGAGAGGTGAGTTTATTTGAAAAAGAAAATCTTAGTCCTTGCACTGTCCCTGCTTATCACATTGGCGGCTTGCGGCCAAACCCCGGGAAGCGGTTCCTCGGCAGCTCCTGCGGAGGCTTCTCAGCCTGCCAGTTCCAGTGAGCAGGTAGCCGGCGATTTTGACGGTGAAATTGTCATTGGCAGTATTTTGGATACCAGCGGCAACATGGCAGTAGCTGGCCAGGCCACTGTCTGGGGCGCCGATTATGCCGTAAACGAGATCAACGAAAACGGCGGCATTGGCGGCAAAAAGCTGCGGATTGTCCATTATGATGTCAAGGGCGACCCCAACGAGGCTATCAACGCTTATAACCGTTTGGTTGATCAGGATAAGGCTGTGGCCGTTGTTGGCCCCGGGCTGAGCAACATCGGTATCGCTCTGGCCCCCATCGCTGAACAAAAGAAGGTTCCCATTGTATCCCACTTCATGGATGAGCGTGCCACCACCAACGAGCAGACCGGCGAAGCATGGAAATATATTTTTCTGGCAGAGCCCAGCTGCAACCAGCAGGCCGAAGCCATTGCCTCTTATACAGTAGAAGAGCTGAAGGTTAAAACCGCTGCTGTGCTCTACGATAGCTCCAATGCTTATTCCGTTACCCATGCTATTCCGTTTAAAGAATACTGCCAGGCCAATGGTGTTGAGATTGTTGCTGAGGAGTCCTTTGGTAAGGACGCTAAGGATTACAAAGCTCAGATTTCCAAGATTATTGCTGCCAAGCCGGAAGCCGTTTTTGTTCCCGCTTATGTGCAGCAGAATGCTCTGGCCTACAAACAGCTCCGCCAGCTGGGATACACCGGCCTTGTAGTGGGCAACAATACTTATAACCAGCCCTTCAACACCCTGATTGAAGGTGTATCCCCTGAAGGCCTCTATTTCATCTTCAACGTGGATTACAGTTCCGAATACACCAAGTTCCTGGGCGATGCCTATAAAGCAGCCAAAAACGGTGAAGAACCCCAGATCAACGTTGCTTTTGGCTATGACAATGTAAAAATCATTGCCAATGCACTGGCTATGTCTCAGGATACCAGCGATACCGAAGCTTTGGCCGATATCATCGCAAACAAAACCGTTGAAGTCATGACCGCCTCCGGCCCCATCACGCTGGACCCCAAAACACACCGCCCTGTGGGCATGGGTGTTTATATCTCCCAGTGGGATGAAAAGGCAGAATCGGTTAACCTGCTCCAGTACTATATGGCTAAGTAGAAGTCTGCTGCAACCACCATCAGGTTATCTCAGCCTAGAACATCGTAGACAAATAGGGTACCTGATTCGTAATTCTGACCCAGTCGAATTGATTTCGACGTAGAAATCCCACTTTTCGCGCCTTAGAGGCGCAATCCGGGGGGCTTATGGGGGGCATGGGATGCCCCCCATAGAGCTTGAAGGCGAAAGCATTCAAGCGAAAAACGGCAAAAAAGCCTGTGCGACATGTGGAGACAAAGGGTCGTACAGGCTTTGATGCCCAATTGCCGGATGCAAATTTGTTAAGTCTGGAGGAAATATGGACGTTACATTTCTTGTGCAGCAGCTGATTAACGGACTTTCCCGGGGCGCTGTTTATGCGCTGATTGCTACCGGGTTTGCCCTTATATTCAGCGTGCTGAAGTTTTCCAATTTTGCCCATGGCGGCCTGATCAGCGTTTCGGCTTACGCCGGTTATTTTTTCAGCTCCCAGCTGAAAATGAACCCGGTGCTGGCGGTGATCTGCACTGCATTGACAGGGGCCGTGTTGGGGACTCTTTTGGATTTTATCGCCTTCCGTAACCTGCGGAAGAGAAACAGCTCCAACATCTTTTATTTTGTCAGCTCCATTACCTGTGGCATCCTGTTTATGAACCTGATGACCCTGTCTTTTGGAACTACCTTTTATTCCATTCCGCCTTTTTTCAAAGACCCCATTCTCTTTTTGGGAGATTTGATTGTTATAAAAATGGATTTGGCAATCTTTCTGATTTCCATTGGCCTGCTCCTTTTGCTGATGCTGGTTATGGAAAAAACCAAGATGGGCCTTGCCCTGCGCACCGTTGCCATTGACCGTGAGATGGCCATGCTTATGGGCATCAACTCCAATGTAATCATCACCATCACCTTTTTGATTGCGGGTGCGCTGGCCGGAGTCAGCGGCATTCTTCTTGGTTCCAGCTTTACCATTGATCCCTTTTTGGGCAACATGGTGGTTAAAGGCTTTGTGGCTTCGGTTATCGGTGGCCTAGGCTCTTTGCCCGGTGCCATCATCGGCGCTGTTTTGCTGGGTGTGGTGGAGGTTTTCCTTACCGTTGGCGTGGGGGATATCCTGACCCCTGCCGTTGTGTTTGTATTTACACTGTTCTTTTTGCTGGTACGCCCTCAGGGCATTCGCGGGCAATTTGTTCAAGAGAAAGCATAGGGGGAACAGCGAAAATGAACGATTATGTAGCTTCTCTTATTCAGACCACCTGTATCACTATGATCGGTGTGGTCAGTATCTTTCCCCTGACTGGTATGACAGGGCTTTTTTCCTTTGGCCAGGCGGCCTATATGGCGGTTGGCGCTTATGTGGCGGGTATTGCCGCCGTTAAATTTGGCATTCCTTTTGTGGGATGTCTGGTGTTGGGGGTTCTGGCCTCCGGCCTGATGGCTCTCATTGTGGGTATTCCCACCCTTAAACTGCGCCGGGATTATTTTTCCCTGATGTCCCTTTGCTTGGGCGAGGCCATTACCTCGGTGCTCAACAAGTTCAGCACCGTCACCGGCGGTGCGGCGGGGCTTAGCAATATTCCCAAATCGGTGAATCTGCCGGGTGTTATTTTCAGTGCCGCTTTGGTGGTGGCTATGGTGGCCTTTTATAAGAACTCCCGCTTTGGCCGTATGAGCCTTGCCATCAAAACCGATGAGCTGGCCGCCAAATCCTTTGGCATTGATGTGTTTGCCCATAAGATCAAGGTGTATATCTTCACCTCTATGCTGGCCGGTTTTTCCGGGGTGCTGTATGCCTTTTATCTTACTTATATCGACCCCAACCTCTTTGGCTGGACTCGTTCCAGCGAGTGGGTTATCTTCCTGTTCTTCGGCGGAGTCAACAGTCTTACCGGCTCGGTGATTTCCACTGTATTCCTGACTTTGATGCCTGAGGTTCTGCGTTTTGCTACAGCAGGCCGCATTGTTATGTATACTGTGATGATTTTGCTGGTCATCAACTTTATGCCCCAGGGGCTTCTGGGTGAAAAGGAACTGAGTATCAAAGGTATCCGGGCCTTCTTTACCCGCAAAACCGCAAAGGAGGGGAAAGCATAATGGCACTGCTGAAAGTGGAAAACATTGCAAAATCCTTTGGCGGAGTCAATGCCGTTGTGGATTTCTCCATGGAGATGGATAAGGGAGAGGTTGTTGGCATCATCGGCCCCAACGGAGCCGGAAAAACCACCATCTTCAACCTGATCTCTAAGGTTTATACACCCGATCAAGGCAAGCTTTGGCTGGATGGGGAAGAAATTTCCGGATTCACACAGGAGCAGGCCGCCCGTAGGGGAATCGGCCGTACCTTTCAGAATATCCGCCTGTTTTCCGGCCTGAGTGTGCTGGATAACGTCAAGGTATCCTGCGATTATAAGCCCCGTTATTCCATGGCGGAGGCGGTGTTCTCACTGCCCCGATGCGCCAAGGGAAATAAAGAAACAACTCGTGAGGCGATGGAATGCCTCTGCTCGGTGGGCATGGAAAAATATGCCTATGACCGCCCTTCCAACCTGCCTTATGGCTTGCAGCGCAGGCTGGAAATTGCCCGTGCTCTTGCCCTGCGGCCAAAGGTTTTGATGCTGGATGAGCCGGCGGCGGGTCTCAACCCCGAGGAATGCCTCAACATGGTGGATTTTCTGCGGGAGATTATTGAAAAGTTTGGCTTGGCTCTTTTGATCATCGAGCATCGGATGGATGTTGTGATGAATCTGTGTGATAAAATCTATGTGCAGGATTTCGGGAAGAACATTGCCTCCGGCACCCCGCTGGAGATTCAGTGTAACCCCAAGGTTCTGGCTGCTTATCTGGGGGAGGAGGATTAATATGCTTCAGGTTCAAGGTCTCTCGGTAAGCTATGGCAAAACCCAAGCGCTCAAGGATGTTTCCTTTTCGGTGGAAAAGGGGCAGATTGTCAGTATCATCGGCGCCAACGGAGCGGGTAAAACCAGCCTGCTCAAATGCATTTCCGGCCTTGTCCGGCCTGCTGCCGGCACGGTAACCTATTTAGGTAAGCCGCTGGAACAGGAGCCCTTCCGCATTGTCAGCCGGGGCATTGTTCATGTGCCGGAGGGGCGTCGAGTCTTTTCTGCCCTGACAGTGGAGGATAACCTGCGTGCGGGTGCTTATCTCACCAAAAGCAAAAAAGAGGTAGCCCGCCAAATTGAGGAGCAGTATGACCGTTTCCCTCGGCTGGGTGAGCGGCGGAGCCAGTTCAGCGCCACTCTTTCCGGCGGTGAGCAGCAGATGCTTGCCATCGCCCGGGCGATGATGTCCAACCCCAAAATGATTCTTCTGGATGAGCCTTCCCTAGGTCTAGCGCCCATTATTGTGGCAGAGGTCTTTAAAATCATACAGGAGATCCGTGAAAACGAGATCACCGTTTTGCTGGTGGAGCAGAACGCCAAAAAGGCACTGAGCATTGCCGATCATGCCCTAGTGCTGGAAAACGGAAAAATCAAAAAGACTGGAACAGGCCGGGAGCTGCTGGCCGATCCTTCCATTGCCGAGGCTTATCTTGGCATGCGCGAAAGCGCCTGCCCGGTGCCGGAGCAGGCAAATCAATCAGTAACTGTAAATAAGGAGATAGCAAATGATGAACCCCGTAATGACTAAGCAGTATGACCAGATATGTGTTCGGAAATATGCCACTCGTGAGGAAATGGGCAAGGCTGCGGCAGAGGATGTAGCCCAGCGCATCGGCAAAACCATTGCGGCCAAGGGCAGCGCCAACGTTGTGTTTGCCTCCGCCCCCTCTCAGAATGAGTTTCTGGCCCATCTGCTGGAATGCCCGGTGGAGTGGGATAAGGTTCGAGCCTTCCACATGGATGAATACATTGGCCTTGCGGCAGATGCCCCTCAGGGTTTTGGCAATTTCCTGCGGGATGCCCTCCTTTCCAAGGTAGCGGTCAAGGAGGCCCATTACATAGACGGTCAGAACCCCAACCCTCAGGCCGCCTGTGATGCCTATTCCGCCCTGCTTTCTCAGTATACGCCGGATATTATCTGCCTTGGCATCGGCGAAAACGGCCACCTTGCCTTCAACGATCCGCCGGTTGCAGATTTTGCTGATCCTCTCAAGGTGAAAATTGTGGAGCTGGACCCTGTCTGCCGTATGCAGCAGGTCAACGACGGGTGCTTTACTTCCATTGATCAGGTTCCTACCCACGCTCTTACCCTAACCATGTCGGCTATTCTTTCGATTCCCGAGGCTGTAGCTATTGTTCCCAGTGCGACCAAGGCACAGGCGCTGTTTGGCACCACCCACGGCGAAATTTCCGAGGCATGCCCGGCCAGCGGTCTGCGCCGCAAGGCAGGAGCCGCCATTTACACCGATATGGATGCAGGCGCACTGCTGAAATAACAAATAAGGCTATTGTACATATCCAGAAGGAGGCAAGGCATGAGCTGCTATAACCAAACAATAGATGAAATCGAAAAAATGGGAGAAATGGCGCTGATTCCCGTGGGCTCGCTGGAACAGCATGGCCACCATCTGCCCATTAATACCGATGTGGTCATCACCCAGGCCTATGGGGATATGCTGGGGGAGCGGCTGGGGGCCTTTGTACTCCCTTGCCTGCCCATCAGCACCAACCGGGAGCATATGGGCAAAAAGGGCTCGGTCTGGATGAAGCCGGATACTTTTTACACCATGCTGGGCGATATTATCATGAGCCTTTCGGAGCAGGGCTTCAAGAAAATTGTTGTGGTGCAGGGTCATGGCGGCGTGTTTGTGATTCCGCCGCTGATTCGCCAGCTCAACGCCACCCTGAACCCGGAGGTGCAGGTCTGCAAGCTGGAGCTGTTCAACTTCTTTGAGGCTTATCGCAAGGAAGGCATTCTGGAATCGCCCCATATTATGCACGCCGATGAGCTGGAAACCTCGGTAATGCTCCATCTGGTTCCCCAGTATGTTCATATGGAAAAGGCTGTGGATTTTGTGCCCAAGGAGCCTCGGGAGTATCTCAACTATGCCTCCCTGCTTTCTCTTTGCCCCGATGGGGTGTGGGGGGAGCCCTCCAGCGCCACCGCTGAAAAGGGCAAAAGGATACTGGAGCTGGGCACCAAGCTGGGCGAAGCCTATGTAAAAGAAGTTTTTGATTTGATAAAAAATAAGCGGCCTTATGGATACAGCCGCTTTTGAGGGAAAAATACGGACTCAATTGCCTCATAAGAGGCAGAAAGGAGCCTGAAAATGGATAAAATCAGAGTATTGATGGTGGGTTCCGCCTTTAGTGCGGATTTGCACATGGATGGTTATGCCCGCTTCAAGGATAAAATGGAGATTGTGGCCATTTGCAGCAAAAACCCCGAGCAGATCGAGGCGCTGACCACTCGCTACGGCATCACCGGCTATCAGGTGTTTGAGGATTTTGACGAAGCGCTGGAGCAGGTTGAATGCGATGTAGTGGATATCTGCCTGCCAAACTTCCTGCATCATGCGGTTTGCATGAAGGCACTGGCTAAAAACCGCCATGTCATCTGCGAGAAGCCTTTGGCTACAACAGTGGAGGATGCCCGGGAAATGGTGGCAAAAGCCAAAGAGGTTGGCCGCCAGATTTATTATGCCGAGGATTGGCTGTTTGCTCCGGCTGTATTGCGTGCGCTGGATATACTGGAGGAAGGCGCCATCGGCAAGCCCCTTTATATGCGTGCCAGAGAATGCCACAGCGGTTCCCACAGCCCCTTTGCCCAGAAGATCGAATTCTGCGGCGGCGGCACCATGGTGCATTTGGGCATTCACCCGGTGGCTTTTGCCTTGGCGCTGAAAAACAACCAGTGGACTGAGCTGGTGGCTATGACCTCCGGCGGCTCGGAAAACAACCTGATCCATACAGGCATGGAAGGGGAGGACTGGTCCACTGCCATCATCCGCTTTGCCGATGGCACCAGCGCCACGCTGGAAGCCAACTATGTGACCATGGGCGGCATGGAGGATATCATCGATTTTTATGGTGACAAAGGCTGCCTCCATGTTGATCTCAATTTTACCAGTGCTGTTTCCTGTTTCTCGGTGCCGGGCGTGAATTATACCGTTGAAAAAGCGGAGGTGACCACTGGCTGGTCTCGCCCGGCTGTGGATGAAAAATACAATCTGGGCTATGTGGGCGAAATCGGCCATTTTCTGGATTGCTGCCGCACCGGCAGCCCGGCTAAGGTTGGCCTGCGGGGCGAAGATGGTTTAGCTGCCCTAGAAGTGGTTCAGCTTATTTACCAATCCGCCCGGGAGGGCCGGAAAATCATCAATCCAAGGTTGGGTGAAAAGCAATGAGCCGGGAGCTGTATCTGCCGGTTAAGGTAGCCGGCATCGAGTTCAAAAATCCCTTTTATGTAGCCTCTGGCCCCACTGCACGGACTGTGGAGCAGTTGCTGGCGATCGAAAAGGCCGGGTGGGCAGGAGCCAGCCTCAAGCTTGCCATTGATCCCGCCCCCTATATCAACCGCTATCCCCGTTATGCCCTCTTTAAAGATCGGGATGCACTGGGTTTTACAGCAGAAAAACGCCTCACCTATGCCCAAGGCTTGGAGCTGATGGCGGCCGCCAAAAAGCGGGTTACCGATCTGATCCTCATGGCCAACATTACCTATGCCGGGGAAGAGGGAACCTCTGGCTGGGTCAATATGGCAAAGGGCTTTTATGAGGCTGGGGCGGATATCATCGAGCTGAACATGTGCTGCCCCAATATGTCTTTCAACGTGGAAACCACCAGCGGCGATGCAGGAGCCAGCCTCAAGCAGACCGGCGCCAGCCTTGGCAAGCAGGGAGAAGCGGTAGCGGAAATTGTGGCGGCTATCAAAAAGGCAGTACCTATCCCGCTGTTTGTTAAGCTCACCCCTGAGGGCGGCGAAATCGGCAACATTGCCAAAGCGGCCTATTTGGCAGGAGCGGACGCTGTGGGCGGAACCGGCAACCGTCTGGGAATTCCCCCCATTGATCTGGAAAATCCCGAATCCGCTATTTATCATTTGCAGGATGAAATCAGCATGACCTGCTACTGCGGCGGCTGGCTCAAGCCCTTGGCCCAGCGGGATACCTATGAAATGCGCAAAATCTGCGGGCCGGATATGCCCATTATGGCGGCTGGCGGCATTCGCAACGCCACGGATTCCCTTGAAATGGTGATGTGCGGAGCCGATTTGCTGGGTATCTGTGCCGAAACTTTGATTCGGGGCTATGATTTTATCGGGGATGTGATCCGGGAAACCAGCGGCTGGCTGGAAAGCCACGGCCACAGCAGTCTGCGGGATATCCGGGATCGGATTGTCCCTGCTGTGAAATCCGCCCCTGAGCTGACCCTTTACAAAGGCTATGCCCAGGTGCAAAAGCCGGAGATGATCGCCCCTTGTATGGCAGTCTGCCCCAAGGGAATTCCGGTGCAGTCGGTTCTCAAACAGGTCAGCGAAAGAAACTGGGAGAGAGCCTATGCTCTGGCGGCAGGCAGTGAACACTGTGCCCAGTGCCCCGCACCCTGCAAAAAAGCCTGTGTAAAAGGCCGTGCCTCCGGCTCTATCCTGATTCCCGAGATTATGCTGTTTCTGCGGGAAAAAGCCGCAGAAGAAGGCATTGCCATTGCCGAAAAGGCAGATGGCCGCCCGACCGACCGGCCGGTGGCCAAGGCCTCTCAGGTTTTGGAGCTGCGGCAGGGCCCATTCCAGGAGCCCGCAAGCAAAATTCTCACTAAGGAAGATGCCGTGCAGGAGGCTTCTGGCTGTCTGCGCTGCGGCTGTGGTGAAGGATGCCACCTTTGTGCAGAGATTTGCTGTGAATTTGCCATCTCTCTGGATGAAAAGGATCAGATTCTCATTGATTCAGAAAAATGTGTGGCCTGCGGCATGTGCTACAACCGCTGCCCCAACCGCAACATTGCCATGATCAACACTGGTGTTAAGATCTAACTATGCTTTATTTTAAGGCTCCTCCTTCCGGGAGCCTGCCCAATAAAGAAACATACGAACTGTTCTGCAAACATTATTCAAAGGGAGCCCTTGTATCCGCATTGCGGTACAAGGGCTCCCTTTGAATGGTTATATACTCAGTGCAGGGTTACTTCTTTTTGCATATGAAGACAAAAACAGTTATCAAGGCGGCCACTGCAACCACAGACCCGATCACAAAAGCCCATATGCTAGCAGGGGAGGAGACCAAGACAGAGGTTGGCCCATCTGCACTGCCGATTATCCCGATACTTACCGGAAACTGTTTCATACTCATTTATCCATCCTTCTAAGAACATATTTTCAATTAGCCTTTTAATATCAGCAGCTTAGTAAGCGATTCAAGGAAAGAAATTTTACTTTGAAGCGGTATATGAGGCTATGCCACGGCGTTGGCATAATTCGTCGGCTCAGCTGCCGCTCAGAGCCATTCCAGCCATACGGCAGATCACATTACACAGCCTCAGATGTGTAGCAAGGGTACACTTCTCGTTCCTTATTCCTGCATTTTAGAAGGCTTTTGCCCGGTGGGGACATCTCGGTATCCAATAACCGAACAGCCTTTTTGCTCAATCAGCTGTATAGTGCCTTCCCGGCTTTCTTTGCTTTCGCCGCCAGCAGAGCAGAAGAACAAATCCACTTCTTTGCCCGCTGGCAGCAAATTAACAATGGCATTAAAGGCAGGGGCCGGATGCCCGGCCCAGATGGGGCAACCCACAATAATACGGTCATATGCCTGCAAATCTACACCAAGGGGCTGGATAGCCGAGGCCCTGCGGCCTATAGCGGCAGGAACGCTGAAAAAGGAGCCGAGCAAACCCCGCCTGTGCTTTTCTCTGACCCGGCATAGGGGTGCCCCCAGCTCTTTGGATAGGCGCTGGGCTTCTTTCTGGGTGGAGCCACCGAAGGTATAGTATACAATAATGGCGTTCATGGTCAGCCTCCTTTATAGGGCGTTTTATCGCTCTTATCAAATGAATTCAGACCGTTTTATATTCAATTAAGTCTGATAAATTACATTCCAACGCATCGCAAAGCTTGACAAGCGTTTCCAGCTTAAGTGTCTCCAAATCTGTATTGCGAAACAATTTATTAATTGAATTGCGGCTTACCCCTGAAATCTCGATCAATTGGCTAATATCGTCAATGCTTTTATCGGCCATACGATGCCGCAAATAGCTTTTGAGCATGTTTGCACTTCCTTTTCGGTTCCTCTGTAGATATTCATAATATACTTGTAAGTGTAAAAAACATCAATACAAAGTGAAAAAGTCATTGACAAAAAACCTTTTAAAGGTTATATTATATCTGTAAAGAATTACAAATTAACTTTATGAGGTGAATGAAAATGTCTTGCGTATTGGAAGAACTCTTTTTTGGGAATATAGTTCCTAATGAAAAAACATTTACCCGAGATGCTGAATCGAATGAAGCCATTCAGGTAATTTCTACAAATGAAGATGAATTGGCTCAATTGTTGAAGGATAAAGAAAGGTCGTTGTTTTTTGATTATGCAAATGCCCAGAGTGAGCTTAATAGCATTATTGCTATTGAATATTTTGAAGATGGATTCCGGTTAGGAGCAAAAATTATGATGGAGGTTATGGCATATGCAACCGATTGAAAAGGTGCTTCAATGCTATTGGGCACAAACGTAAAACAAAACGCTCTTCACAAAGTGAAGAGCGTAAATTGGAAGGGGGCACTGCCCCCTGGTACCCTCGGCGAGAATCGAACTCACAACTAACCCTTAGGAGGGGTTTGTTATATCCATTTAACTACGAAGGCCTAAGGAAAGAAATCAAAACAAAAAGACAACCCAGCGGCATAACAAAACCCGCCGTGTTGTCTCTTGATTTTAAACAAGCTTACCCTACAGCGATTTCCAGAATATAAACCACCACGGTGATCAGCATAAAAGCGATAGAAGCATATTTGGTATAGCGGCCAAGTGTGGCCTCACGGGAACGGCCGGAGTTTTTGCCAAAATAGGAATCACTGGAAGAACCGGTCAAAGCGTTGGTAGCACCTCTGCTGCCCTCTTGAACCAGAACCAGCAAGGTAATGGCAATGCTGATAAGCAGCAAAAAGATACCGCCGATAATTTCAGGTGCGTTCATAAATAATTTCACAATCCTTTCAAAATCATTCCCAAAGGTATTGAAGGCCCACAAACAGGGCTTTTATTGGTCGTTTTAAAATTTTATCATATTCAGGCGGGTTTTGCAAGAGCAAAGTTGCCGTTTTTCCCTCATTCAGCCACATGCTTGAGGCCTTCTAAAAGAATGGAAAAAATGTGGGAGTCATCCAGAGCATAAAACACTGATTTTCCCTCCCGCCGGGAGCGCACAAGGCGGTGGTTTTTCAGCAGCCGAAGCTGGTGGGAAATCGCCGATTGGTTCATGCCCAAAAGCTCTGAAATATCGCAGACACACATTTCTCCCGAAAGCAGTGAGGTCATAATGCGGATACGGGTGGAATCGCCGAAAACCTTGAATATCTCAGCCAGATTAAAGAGTTTTTCATCGTCCGGCATCATTTCAATGGCTTTTTCCAGCAGGTTTTTATGGACCAAGCATTCCCCACAGGTTATGATTTCCTTTTCCTGCGGCATTAAAAGGCCCCCCTTATGTTTAGTAATGTACACTACACTATCTTACATCATATCAAGCCTTGCTCGCCCTGTCAATCAGGCGGGAAAAAGCGAAATTCTCTTATTTTTTAAAGGCTTTGTAAAAAAGTTGAAGTCTGACTGCAAAATTGGTATACTAAACAGCATAAGGAGTTTAAAACCGAATGGTTAAATAGAAATGAGGAAGATCAATGGAACCCGTTAACCCGCAGAACACAGAAGAGCAGCAGGCTCCTCTTTCGGAACTACTTCAGATTCGTCAGGATAAGCTGGCTCAGCTTAAAGCCGATGGAAACGACCCCTTTACTTTGACCACCTATGACCGCACTGCTTACGCCAAAGCCATTGTGGAGGAATTTGAGCAGTATGAGGGCAAGGCAGTTTCTCTCGCCGGGCGCATTACCGGCTGGCGCGATATGGGAAAAGCTTCCTTTCTGGATATCAGCGATTCCAGCGGCCGCATTCAGGTTTATATCAAAATCGATCAGGTAGGCGAAGAAACCTACACCCAGTTCCGCAAATGGGATTTGGGCGATATTGTCGGCGTAAAAGGCGAGGCCTTCCGCACCCGCCGGGGCGAGATTTCGGTGAAAGCCACCGCCCTTGTGCTGCTTTCCAAATCCCTGCGGCCTCTCCCTGAAAAATGGCACGGCCTCAAGGATACTGACCTGCGCTACCGTCAGCGGTATTTGGATTTGATTGTAAATCCCCAAGTGCGGGAAAGCTTTGTTAAGCGCTCCAAGATCATTGCAGAAATTCGCCGCTATCTGGATGGCCACGGCTATCTGGAGGTGGAAACCCCTCTGCTGCACACCGTGGCAGGCGGAGCGGCTGCCCGCCCCTTTATCACCCACCACAATGCGCTGGATGTGGATATGTACCTGCGCATCGCTCTGGAACTTCACCTGAAAAGGCTGATTGTGGGAGGCTTTGACAAGGTCTATGAAATTGGCCGTGTTTTCCGCAACGAGGGCATTTCGGTGCGCCACAACCCGGAATTCACTCTTCTGGAGCTTTATGAAGCCTATACCGATTACTACGGCATGATGGATTTGTGCGAGAATTTGATCCGCCATGTATCCGCAGAGGTTCTGGGAACCGGGCAGATTGTGTTTAACGGGCAGGAAATCGATCTGGAGAAGCCTTTTGTGCGCCTGACCATGCTGGATGCAGTCAAGCAGTATGCCAAGGTGGATTTCAATGAGGTTAAGGATGTGGAGCAGGCCCGGGCACTGGCCAAGGAGCATCACATTGCATTTGAGCAGCGCCACGGTAAGGGCGATATCCTCAACCTGTTCTTCGAGCATTATGTGGAAGAGCATCTGGTTCAGCCCACCTTTATTATGGACCATCCTGTGGAAATTTCGCCTCTTGCCAAGCGCAAGCCGGGGAATCCCGAATACACCGAGCGCTTTGAGCTGTTTGTCATCGGCCGTGAGCATGCCAATGCCTTCTCCGAGCTCAACGATCCTGTGGATCAGCGCCAGCGCTTTGAGCACCAGCTTGCCATGAAGGCCGCCGGTGACGACGAAGCCAACGATCTGGATGAGGATTTCCTCAACGCTTTGGAATACGGTATGCCCCCCACAGGCGGCATCGGCATCGGCATTGACCGCTTGATCATGCTGTTGACTGACAGCTACTCCATCCGAGATGTACTGCTGTTCCCAACCATGAAGCCATTATCTTAAACATGGGCATGTAGGCAATATAAAAAGGGGAGGCCTGCGGGCTTTCCCTTTTTCATCGCAAAAAGCGACTTCTGCCACTTGACGGGGCAAAGCCCGTTCCCTATACTAAAAGAAAACCCAACTTCTGGAAATGGAAAGGTGAGGTGCCTCTATGAGAAAGTTGAACTGGGCTATTTTAGGGCCGGGCTGGATCGGCTGCGATTTTGCTGCGGATTTCCCCCACGATATCGGAAACCTCTATGCGGTTGGTTCCCGCTCGCTGGAAAGAGCACAGGAGGTCGCCAAAAAATATGGCATTACCAAGGCATATGGTGATTATGAGGAGCTTCTCCGTGACCCAGAGGTGGATGTGGTTTATGTGGCCACCCCGAACGACAGCCATTACCGCTATATGATGCTTAGTCTTCAGCATGGCAAGCATGTGCTGTGTGAAAAGGCCATCACGGTCAACGGACAGCAGTTGCGGGAGGTTAAAGAGCTGGCGGCACAGAAGGGCCTTGTGGTAGCCGAAGCCATGACCATTTTCCATATGCCTCTTTATGAAGAGCTAAGCAAAATCATCAAAGCAGGCAAAATCGGTGAATTTAAAATGGTGCAGGTCGCCTTCGGAAGCTGCAAGGAATACGATGTGAACAACCGCTTTTTCAATCCCGATTTGGGCGGCGGCGCTCTGCTGGATATCGGAACCTATGCCCTTTCCTTTGCCCGGTATTTTCTTTCCTCGGCTCCGGATAGTGTTCTGACCACAGTCAAGCGCTTTGAAACCGGTGTGGATGAATGCTCCGGGATTATCCTCAAAAACAAGGAGGATGAAATGAGTGTGGTAACCCTGACCATGCGGGCCAGAATGCCCAAGCGAGGTGTAGTTACCGGCGATGAGGGCTATATTGTGGTGGATAATTACCCCCGTGCCACCAAGGCCACCATCGTTTATAATGACGGCACCTCCGAGGAGGTTACAGCCTCCCAAGAGCGCCCAGCACTGGCTTGCGAAGCGATTTATATGACCCAATGTGTGGCAGAGGGCAGACCCAACCACACCCTTGGCTGGACCACCGATGTGCTCAGTATTATGGATGAGGTTACCCGTCAGTGGGAGGCTTCCTGCCCATGGGCAGGTCCGGCGCAATAGCAGCAGCTTAGGTACCGGTTGTAAGGAGCAAAAGTGTTTTTCTTTGTTTCTTTCTTTTTTCTAAAAAGAAAGAAAGGTTGTAAAGCCCAGGTACTTGACAGCTGCGCTCGCATGCGCTATAATAACTTTGGCCGAGCTGTAAAGCCAAACCCTTTACAGATGAGGGAGGTGTGTTGCAGTGGCAAAAAATTTAAAAATTGCGGTGCTGCTCGATTTCTATGGTCAAATGCTGACTGAAAAGCAGCGGGGTGCCATTGAGCTTTATTACAACGAGGATTTATCGCTGGCGGAAATTTCCGAGCACAGCGGTATTACCCGTCAGGGTGTGCGGGATAGCATCAAGCGGGCGGAGCTTCAGCTCCTTGAATATGAGGAAAAGCTTGGGCTTGCTTTGCGTTTTCGCACCATCAAGGAGGGGCTGGATGAAATCATCCGCCATGCAGGGGAGCTTCAGGCAGCCGGGCTGCGAAGCGGCTCTGCAGATGAACTTTACCGGCATACCCAGCGCATCATTGATGTAGCCGGTTCCCTCAATTCATAAATTACCCCCAAAGGAGGCTCATCCATGGCATTTGAAGGCTTGTCCGATAAGCTGGCACAGGCATTTAAAAAGCTTCGCTCAAAAGGTAAGTTGAAAGAAGCTGATGTGAAGGAGGCTATGCGGGAGGTTCGTCTGGCTCTGTTAGAGGCGGATGTTAACTATAAGGTAGCCAAGGAATTCATTGCCAGTGTTACCGAAAAGGCCATTGGGGATGAGATTCTCGAGAGCCTGACCCCGGCTCAGCATATTATTAAAATTGTCAACGATGAGTTGACCGCTCTCATGGGTTCAGAAGCGGCTAAAATCAAGTTTGCCAGCAAAGGCCCCACTGTTGTGATGATGTGCGGCTTGCAGGGCTCCGGTAAAACTACCCATTCGGGCAAGTTGGCCCGGTATTTTAAAGCGCAGGGCAAGCGCCCTTTGCTGGTAGCCTGCGACATTTACCGCCCCGCTGCTATTGAGCAGCTGAAAGTGGTGGGTGCTAAGGTTGAGGTTCCTGTTTTTGAGATGGGGAAGGAAAACCCGGTGACTATAGCCAAAAAGGCCCTGAATCACGCCCGGGATTACGGCAACGATCTGGTTATTCTGGATACGGCCGGCCGGCTCCACATTGACGAAGAATTGATGGGTGAGCTGCAAAACATTAAAAGTGAGATTAACCCGGCGGAGATTCTGCTGGTTATCGATTCCATGACCGGTCAGGATGCGGTTAATGTGGCCAAAAGCTTTGATGAGGCCATGGGCATCACCGGTGTAATTCTCACCAAGCTGGATGGCGATACCCGAGGCGGTGCGGCCTTATCGGTTCGTGCCGTTACCGGACAGCCTATCAAGTTCGTTGGTATGGGCGAAAAGCTGGATGCTTTGGAGCCCTTTTACCCCGATCGTATGGCTTCCCGTATTTTGGGTATGGGCGATGTGCTGACCCTGATTGAAAAGGCACAGAGCGGCATCGATGCAAAAGAAGCCGAAGCCATGGCTCAAAAGCTCAAGGAAAATTCCTTTGACCTGAACGATTTGCTGGATCAGATGAAGCAAATTCGCAAAATGGGCTCCTTTGGCCAGCTGCTGGGAATGCTTCCCGGTGTGGCCGGTAAGATCAAGGAGGAGGACGCTCAGCAGGGCGAGGAACAAATGCGCCGGGTGGAAGCTCTTATTCATTCCATGACCCCCCGAGAGCGGGAAAAGCCCTCCATCATCAATCCCAGCCGTAAAAAGCGCATCGCCGCAGGCTGTGGCCAAAAGGTTGAGGATGTGAACAAGCTGCTGCGCCAGTTTGAGCAGATGCAGAAAATGATGAAGCAAATGACCGGGTTTAACAAAAAAGGCAAAAGAAAACGCATGCCGTTTGGCGGTATGGGCGGCATGGGAAATATGGGCAACATGCCATTTTAATGGTTTTCGGCGGGCGACCGCTTAAAATAATGATTTTATCCTATTTTTGATTCAGGAGGTGACTGAGTTGGCAGTTAAAATTAGATTGCGGCGTATGGGCGCCAAGAAAGCGCCTTTCTACCGTGTGGTGGTGGCGGATTCCCGGTACCCTCGCGATGGTCGGTTTATTGAGGAGGTCGGTTACTACGATCCCACCAAGGAGCCCTCTATTGTGAAGATCGATGGCGAAAAAGTTCAGAAGTGGCTTTCCAATGGGGCACAGCCTACGGATACTGTCCGTGCGCTGCTCAAAGCAAACAACATCATCTAGTTTCTGGTTTAACAGCAGTGCAGTCTCAGCCGGCCGCCTTAAGCGGTCCCCTGAGGGTGTGCGTTGTGCGGAGGAGTCACATTATGGAAGAACTGATTAAGGTAATCGTGAGAGGCCTGGTGGATGAAAAAGATGCCATCAGTGTAACCCAGGATCAGCCCGATGAGGAAGGCGTTGTGGTTTATCACATCCATGTTGCGCCGGATGATATGGGCCGTGTTATTGGGAAGCAGGGCCGGATTGCCAAGGCCATTCGCACCGTGGTACGAGCGGCAGCCAATCGGCTGGATCAGCGGGTTGCGGTGGAAATTGACTAACAAAGTGCAGGGGAGCGAATCGCTCTCCTTTACTTCTTTTTATAGGAAACACAAATTCAAAACCAGCGGTTTCTAACTTGTGTTTCTTATAAAGCGCAGGCCTAGGCTTGCCACAGCTTTAAATCAGCGTATGGAGGAAAGGCCGGAATGAAGGAATATCTGGAATGCGGAAAAATTGTGGCCCCCCAGGGGCTTAAAGGGGAAGTTCGGGTGCAGCCTTGGTGCGATTCTCCTGAATATTTGTGCCAGTTTTCACGGCTGTATCTATCCGGCGGCACCGCCTGCCTGAAAGTAGAAAAGGCTCGCACCAAGGGCAATCTGGCGATTCTTAAGCTGGAGGGCTGCAATACCATCGATGATGCCAACAATCTGCGGGGCAAGGTTTTGTATATCAACCGGGAGGATGATCCCGAAGATGGCGGCTATTTTATACAGGATTTGCTGGGGTTGGAGGCTGTTGATGCCGACACTGGCGCTTCTTATGGAAAGGTCACCGATATTTTTTCCACCGGTGCCAACGATGTGTATGAGCTGACCGGAGAGGATGGCATCAAGCGCCTGATTCCGGTGATTCCACAGGTGGTGCTGGAAACTCAAATTACAGAAGGTCGCCTGCTGATACGGCCTCTTGAAGGATTGTTTGACAATGCGGATTGATATAGCAACACTTTTCCCGGAAATGTGCGAGGCCTTTTTGAGCGAAAGCATTATCGGGCGTGCCCGTCGGGCCAACCTGATCAAAATTTACTGCCACAATTTCCGGGATAACACCACCGACCGGCATCACCGGGTGGATGATACCCCTTATGGCGGCGGTAAGGGGATGCTTCTGCTGGCAGAGCCCATCTACCGCTGCTATCGGCAGGTGGCGGATACTGTATCCACCAAGCCTCATGTGATCTATCTCAGCCCTCGGGGCAAGGTGCTGACACAGGAAAAAGCCGGGGAACTGGCAAAAATGCCCCACCTTTTTCTGCTTTGCGGCCACTATGAGGGCGTAGATCAGCGGGTATTGGATGAAATTGTGGATGAAGAGCTTTCCATTGGTGATTATGTCCTCACCGGAGGAGAATTGGCGGCTATGGTATTGGCCGATAGTGTTGCCCGTTTGTGCGATGGCGTTTTGGCCGATGAAAGCTGCTTTACTGAGGAAAGCCACCAGGGCGGCTTGCTCGAGTATCCCCATTACACCAAGCCTGCTGTATGGAACGGCCGGGAGGTGCCACCTGTTTTGGTCAGCGGGCACCATGCCAACATCCAGCGCTGGCGGCGTGAACAATCGTTGAAAATTACCCGCCAAAATCGCCCGGATATGCTGGAAACGGCTCCTCTTACTTCGGAGGATTTGCGCTATCTTCAAAAGCTGGATACTGCCGAAGAATCCAGCGAGGAGTAGCTTTTTGCTTTTTGGTGCGTATGCTTATTTTTCGCAAGAACTGGCGCGTTTTCTGGAAAATAAGTGAAAATGCCCACATTGTTGAAAACTTTATAGGTATATATGATAAAAGCCACTGCTTATTTTATGGATTATATGGAATATAAACAGAAAATCCCTATGATTGCCTCAAAGCATCCTTTTTATTGGTTGACGAAGCCCCTCTTTATGCTATAATGTCAAAAGAAGGTTTTTGTCCTGCAATAACTGTTGCAAATTTTGTGGCCTTCTTACAAGCCGGTTACGACGCAGCGGGTTAGCCGCATGCAGATGATTGATTTAATAGGAGAGATAAGATATGTTTGTGAAAGAGGTTTCGGTTCAGAATCAGGTAGGATTGCACGCTCGCCCCGCTACATTTTTTATTCAGAAAGCCAATGAATACAAATCCTCCATTTGGGTGGAAAAAGACGAGCGCCGTGTCAACGCCAAGAGCCTGCTGGGTGTTCTTTCCTTGGGCATTGTCGGTGGAACCGATATCAAAATCATCGCTGATGGTGCCGATGAGCAGCAAGCGGTGGAAGGTCTGGTTAAGCTGGTTGAATCCGGCTTTGCTGACTAATTTATTCCCACTTAAAACTGAAATCCCTTCTGTGTGCCCTAAGCGCCACCGTTTGTCGGGGGCGCTTTTTCTTCATCTCGGTTGGCACCGGGGGAATGTCTGAAGAAGTCAGGAGGTGATGGCCCATGCTGGAAAGGCTCCCGTTCTTAAAAGAAAAAGCAAAGCAGCTTCCCCTTGATCCCGGGGTGTATATCATGAAGGATACCGCCGGAAAGATTATTTATATCGGCAAGGCCAAGGCTCTTCGCAATCGTGTTTCCAGCTATTTCCGCAGTCTGGATAAACACCTGCCCAAGGTTCTGCGCATGGTGGAAAATGTTCACGATTTCACCACCATTGTAACTTCAAGCGAATTCGAGGCACTGGTGCTGGAATGCAGCCTCATTAAGCAGCACCGCCCCAAATACAACATTCTCCTCAAGGATGATAAGGGTTATCACTACATCCGGGTATCCCCCGGCCCATACCCCCGCATCACAGCGGAGAAGCAGCGGCTGGAGGATGGAGCCCGCTATTTTGGCCCTTATACCTCCTCCTTTGTGGTGAACCAGACGGTGGAAGAGGTCAATCAGGTGTTTATGCTGCCGGCCTGCAACCGCCGCTTCCCCGAGGATTTTCGCAAGGCAAGGCCCTGCCTGAATTACCACATCAAGCGCTGTATGGGGCTTTGCACGGGCAAAATCCGAGAAAAGCAATATGCTGAAATCATTGAGCAGGCTTTGGATTTTATCGATGGAGGCGGTTCCGGTGCTACTCAGCTGCTGACCGATAAAATGGAGCAGGCCGCTGAAAGCATGGATTTTGAAAAAGCCGCCATGTATCGGGACCGCATCCGGGCTATTCAGAGAATCACCGATCACCAGAATGTTGTGTTTTCCCGTGCCGCTGATATGGATGTGGTGGCGCTGGTTCAGAACGAGGCCAACTGCTGTGCCTCGGTGCTGAAAATCCGGGGGCATCGCTTGGTGGATAAGCAGGATCATCTGCTGGGTGAGATCGACAGTCTGGAAAATGCCCGAGGCCAGTTCTTACTGGGCTATTATAGCGGTGCTGCACAGAGCGATATTCCCCGGCAGGTTTCTATGGATGGCCCCTGTGAGGATCAGGAGCTGATTGAGGAGTATCTCACCAAGCAGGCGGGGGTTAAGGTTCAGCTTCATATTCCTGTCCGAGGGGAACAGCTTCAACTGGTGCGCATGGCTTCTGCTAATGCGGCTCAGATGCTGGCTCATAAAATCCAGCGTACCGGTAAGGAGCTTTCCGCTCTGGACGAGCTTTCCCGCCTTTTGGGTCTTGCAAAGCCCCCCATTTATATTGAGGCCTATGATATTTCAAACATGGGCAGCGATACCGTGGTGGCCGGGATGGTTACCTTTGAAAATGGCCGCCCCCTAAAAAGCGGCTATCGGAAGTTTAACATCAAAACAATCGAAGGTACCGATGATTACGGCTCTATGCGGGAGGTTCTGTTCCGCCGCCTTTCCCGTTATGAGGAGGAAAAGGCCTCCGGTGAAGGCTTTGGCCGCCTGCCGGATTTGATCCTGCTGGATGGAGGAAAAGGCCACGTGGCCGCTATCCAGCCCATTTTGGAGCAGTTTGGCCTGCAAGTTCCTTTGTTCGGTATGGTGAAGGATGATAAGCACCGCACCCGTGCCATTGCCCGGGATGGGGGAGAAATCTCCATTCTTTCCAGCCGAAGTGCATTTACATTGGTTTCCAAAATTCAGGATGAGGTACATCGTTTTTCCATAACCCATATGAAAAGCCGCCACACCAGCACCGCCTTTGAGCTGAAAATCACACAGGTTCCTTCTATTGGGCCCAAGCGAGCGGCGGCTCTCTATAAGCATTTCAAAACGGTCCGTGCCATTGAGGCGGCGGATGAGCAGACCCTTGCCGAAGCGCCGGGCATGACTAAGGCGGCGGCAGCGGCTTTGTATGAATTTCTTCACGGCGGCCAGTGAGCCTTGTCATTTCGTGTTGACAGACGGGGAGAAAACGGAGATAATATACTCATATGCAAATGAAACAGCTACACTGTTTCATTTAAGCAGGCAAAGCCTGCCACGCAGACACCACGACATATGAGTATGAAGAACGAATGCGCCGCTTACAGCGGCATACGGCAAAAGTGCCGTTGTACCAAACAGCGTTCCTGTTTGGTACGCATTCTACTTTAGAAAAGAGAAAAGCCCCATGCATTTTGGGGTCAGGGAGGGTATTCATGAGAGTTATTACCGGATCAGCCCGGGGAAGAAGGCTTGCCACACCCCCGGGAACCGATGTGCGTCCCACCTCCGATATGGCGAAGGAAGCCATATTCAGCATTTTGCAGATGGAGCTGGAGGAAGCGGCGGTTCTCGATCTCTTTGCCGGTTCCGGTCAACTCGGTATAGAGGCACTCAGCCGGGGGGCCCGCTCCTGTGTTTTTGTGGATAACGCCAAGCTTAGCCAAAAGGCTGTGCGGGAAAATCTGGCCTCCACCCAGCTTGCCTCCAAGGGGCGGTTGATCCCGATGGATGCTGTGACCTTTTTGCAGTCCACCGCCGAGATTTTTGATATTGCCCTATTGGATCCCCCTTATCAGCAGGGGATACTGGAAAAAGCTCTGCCGCTGGTTGCTTCCCATATGCGGGAGAGCGGCATTATAGTATGCGAAACCGAACGGGGAGAGGATTTGCCGGAGGTGGCGGGTTCTTTCACCAAACACCGTGAATATCGCTATGGAAAGGCCAAGGTGACTGTTTACCGCCAGCCTTTGGAGGAGGAGCTCCAATGAAGAAGGTAATTTGCCCGGGCAGCTTTGACCCGGTTACCAAAGGACATATTGACATCATTACCCGAGCCAGCAGCCTGTTTGATCAGGTAACCGCATTGGTGGTGATCAACCCGGAGAAAAACCCTTCCTTTACCGGGGAGGAGCGGGTTCAGATGCTGAAAAAGGCCACCCAGCACCTGCCCAATGTGACAGTGGATCACTATGAGGGGCTGCTTGCCAATTATGTACGCCGTGAGGGCGCAGTGGCCATAGCCAAAGGCCTGCGGGCTATGTCAGATTTTGAGTATGAATTCCAGATGGCTTTGACCAACAAAAAGCTGGTGCCGGAGGCGGAAACGGTGTTTCTGACCACCCAGAGCGAAAATATGTATTTATCCTCCAGTCTGGTTAAGCAGGTCGCTACCTTTAACGGGGATATTTCCGACTTTGTTCCGGAATGCCTCTTGGATGAAATCACACGGCGGCTTTGCAGCAAATACCGTAAAATTTAGGGAAAGGGGATTAACTGCCATGAATATTGAAGAAGTATTGGATACACTGGATGAACTGCTGGATAAGGCTTGGAGCCTGCCCCTTTCTGGCGGCCGGTGCGTGGTGGATGCCGAAAAGGTGCGGGATTTGATCGATGATATCCGCATCAATCTGCCCACCGAAATCAAGCAGGCCCGCTCCATTGTGGATGACCGCAGCGAGATTCTGAATGTGGCCCGCCGTGAGGGCGAGGGGATTATCCGCAAAGCAGAAGAAAGAGCCAAGAGCCTGATTACCCAAGAAGAAGTGGTGAAGCAGGCACAGGCAAGAGCGGCGGATATTCAGACCCAAACACAGGTTAAGGCCCGTGAAATGCGTACAGCGGCTCAGGAGTTTTCCGACGATATCCTGCGGGTTACCGAGGAATCGATGGTTAAAGCTCTCAGCGAACTAAAAAGCACCCGGCAGGCACTGCGCAACGCCAACCGCACCTCACCGCCCAAGCAAGGCGGTCAGGGCTGAGAAAAGCCCACCACACTGTGTGAGAAGGAGCCTTTATTATGGATAATCAAGTGATTTTTAAGAACAGCGCTTTCGGCGGCTTCGACAAAAAAGAGGTTATGACCTATATTTATGAATTGACCTCCCAATCCCAGAGCGAACAGGAAGGCCTGAACCACCGGATTGAGGAGCTGCTTCAGGAGCGGGATGCGCTCCAGCAGCAGCTTGGGCTGGCGGATAGCCGTATCCGTACTCTGGAAACCCATGTGGAGCAGACCTCCTCTGAGCTGACCGGCGAAAAAGCCCGTGTCATGGAAATGAACGAGAGCATCGCCAAGCTGACACAGGATCAGGATCGCCAGAAGGAAATGCTGGCCGCCCGGGAGCGGCAGGTTTCCGAGGCGCAGAACCGTCAGGTGGAAATGGCCCAGCGAATTCGGGAGCTGGAAAAATCCAGTGCCGATGTGGAAGCGGCCAAGCTGCAAATCGGCAGCCTGCTGATGGATGCCACCACCAAGTCGGATCAAATTATTGCCGCTGCTCATGAAAAGGCGGAGGAAACCGTGCAGGAGGCACAACAGCGGGCGGATACCCTTATGGAGGAGGCCAATGTCTCTCTCACGGGGATTTACCGCCAGTTCAACAGCCTGCATGATCAGATTAAAGGCATTAAGGCGGCGCTCACCGAATCCATCAGCACCATGACCGAGCAGGTGGAGCTTGTGGATGAGCTGGTACAGGAGGCTGAAAGCTCTCTTGAAGAAAGCTGCCTGCGTGAAACTGCCCCCGCCCTCGTTGTGGAAGAGGAGCTGGAAACCCCAGAAGATGAGCAGTCCCCTGATTACCCGGAACATGAGGAGCATTTTTTTCGCGTGGCCGCAGACGAATAAAGGCCCTTCGCTAAGCGGCGGGGAGACTTTCAGGCGGGAGAAAAACCCGCAGGCCCGGGCAGCGGAGGCAATCCGATCCAAGCGCAAATCCAAGCGGGATTGGGGGCCCATTGATTCTCCGGCGGGCATCAAAAATGCATTGACACATTGGATAGGCGGGTGGTTCCGATAGAATCACGGATTGAGGTCTCAGAGCTGAGGGCGAAAATTCCTCAGCTTTCGGCCTGTGATAAAATATTGCTTTCCGGCGTGGTTTATACCGCCCGGGATGCGGCTCACGGACGCATGTTTCAGGCTCTGGAGCAGGGCAGGCCCCTGCCCTTTGAACTGAGAGATTCTGTTATCTATTATGCCGGGCCTACCCCCACTCAACCGGGGCGGGTCATCGGTTCCTGCGGCCCCACCACCTCCGGCCGGATGGATGGCTTCACCCCCCGGCTTATGGATTTGGGCCTTGTGGCAACCATTGGCAAAGGGGTGCGTTCCCCCCAGGTGGTGGAAGCCATTGTGCGCAATGGCGGAATTTACCTCTGTGCGCTGGGCGGTGCCGGTGCACTGGTGGCCAGCTGCGTGAAGGATTGCTGTGTGGTGGATTACGAAGACTTGGGCTGTGAATCGATAAAACGGCTTACAGTGCGGGATTTACCTCTGATTGTCGGGGTGGATTCCCGGGGGAAAAGTATATTTGATCGAGGCTGAAATGTCTGGTGAGGAGTGCCCTCGGCAGGCATTTTTTTATAATCGTTAAATTTCAAATTGTCTTTGTTCACAAATATGCAATGAATTCTTGTGGGATATGCCTTAAAATAGAGGTGTATCAATTTGCTCTCTATCTTTTTCGGGGGGACAGCTCGGGATATACTGATATCCAAAAGCGGGTCATACATATATAGGGAGAGCAGAAAATTGCAGCTTTCAGCACACTGTGTATTTGAAAGCGTGCAGTATATAGTCATTTGCACATAAAACAGGTTCCAAATGACTATGAAGGACGAATTCATGCAGGTGCATCCGCACCGCATGGTAGCTCTTGGGGGCTGTTGTGTCAAACTGCTATGACTGTTTGATGCGAATTCTACTATAAAGAAAATTTGGTGAAACCATGTATTATACTCTGGGCATAGACGTTGGCTCCACCACGCTGAAAACGGTGGTACTCAACGAAAAAAACGAGATTGTTGAAAAAAGCTACCAGCGGCACTTCTCTAAGGTGAGAGAAATGACGGTGGAGCATTTGCATTCCCTGAGCGAGCTTCTTGAGGGAAAAGCCCTCAAGGTGGCGGTGACCGGCTCGGCCGGGCTGGGTATTGCCAAAAGCTGCGGTCTTGAGTTTGTGCAGGAGGTTTTTGCAGCGGCCGGGGCGGTGCGGCAGCTGATTCCTCAAACCGATGTAGTCATCGAGTTGGGTGGAGAAGATGCCAAGATCATCTTCTTGGGTGATGTGGTGGAGGAGCGGATGAACGGCACCTGTGCCGGCGGAACCGGCGCTTTTATCGACCAAATGGCTACCCTGCTGGATGTGAGTGTGCAGGAGCTGGACCGCCTGAGCCTGCACAGCGAAAAGATTTATCCCATTGCCTCCCGGTGTGGGGTGTTTGCCAAGTCGGACATACAGCCCCTGCTGAATCAGGGAGCAAAAAAAGAGGATTTGGCGGCCAGTATCTTTCAGGCGGTGGTGGATCAGACCATTACCGGTCTGGCACAGGGCAGACCCATTGAGGGGAACATTCTGTTCCTCGGCGGCCCGCTCTCCTTTCTTAAAGGCCTTCAGGATCGCTTTGTGAAAACCCTGAATCTGACGGTGAAAAACGCCATTTTCCCGGCTCTTGCCCCTTATTTTGTGGCCTTGGGCAGTGCCTATTATGCAGGAGGCTTGGGAGCTGACCGCCTCATGACCTTTGAAGAGCTTCTCGGCAAGCTGGAATCCATGGGGGATTCGGTGGGGGATATTCATATCCTGCCGCCCCTGTTTGCCAACGGGGAGGAATACCGGGCCTTTAAGGAGCGCCACGCCTCTATGACGGTGGCGGAACAGCCAATCGAAGCCTACACCGGTAAGGCTTATCTGGGCATTGATGCGGGCAGCACCACAACCAAACTGGCATTGATTGATGCACAGGGGCAGCTTTTATACCGCCACTATGTTTCCAACGGCGGAAACCCTCTGCCGGTGGTCAAGGGGCAGCTGGAAAAAATATATGCCCTTTGCGGCGACCGCATTGAGATTGCCGGGTGTGCTGTCACCGGTTACGGCGAAGAGCTGATGAAAAACGCCTTTTCCATTGACCACGGTCTGGTGGAAACCATGGCTCACTATACAGCTGCCAAGCATTTTGACCCAGAAGTGGATTTTATTATCGACATCGGCGGGCAGGATATCAAGTGCTTCACCATCCGGGATGGCACAGTGGATGAGGTTATCCTCAACGAAGCCTGCTCCTCCGGGTGCGGCTCCTTTATCGAGACCTTTGCCAAATCCATGGGCTATTCCATTGCAGAGTTTGCAGAGCTGGCAACCCGTTCCCGTGCGCCAGTGGATTTGGGCAGCCGGTGTACCGTCTTTATGAACTCTTCGGTGAAACAAGCCCAAAAAGACGGAGCCAGCGTGGAAGATATCTCTGCCGGCCTTGCCATCAGTGTTATCAAGAATGTGGTCTACAAGGTGATTCGGGCCAAAAGCGCCGAGGATTTGGGCAAAAATGTGGTGGTGCAGGGGGGAACCTTCCTCAACGATGCGGTGCTTCGCAGCTTTGAGGTGGAGCTTGGCCGCCCGGTAATCCGTCTTTCCATTTCCGAACTGATGGGTGCCTATGGTGCGGCCCTTTATGCCCGGGCCCATACCGCTCGCCCCAGCACTTTGATTTCCCCCGAAGAGCTGCAAGGCTTTACCCATACTTCTGTAACCGCCACCTGCAAGCGCTGCACCAACAAATGCAGCCTGACAGTCAATACTTTCCCCGGCGGCAAGCGGTTTATTTCCGGCAACAAGTGCGAGAAGGGGGCGGGAGCCTCTGTGGCCAGCAGCCTGCCCAATATGGTGGAGTTTAAATACAATTACCTGCACGCTCTGGATGGCAGGGGCGGTGACCGCCTGCGGGTGGGTCTGCCCATGGCACTGAACTTTTACGATCTCCTGCCTTTTTGGAACACCTTTTTCACCCAGCTGGGCTGTGAGGTGGTGATTTCAAGCCGTTCCTCCCGGGAGCTGTATATGAAGGGGCAGCATACCATCCCTTCGGATACAGTTTGCTATCCTGCCAAGCTGGTTCATGGGCATATGGAGGATTTGCTGGATCAGGGAGTCGACTTGATCTTCTACCCCTGTATGACTTATAATTTTGACGAGGGCATTTCGGATAACTGCTACAACTGCCCGGTGGTGGCCTATTATCCCGAGCTTTTGCAGGCCAATATGACCCGGCTTTCCGAGACAAAATTCCTTTATCCCCACATCAGCTTGGGCGACAAGGGCTTTTTTGTAAAACGTATTTTTGAACTGCTCAAAGAGGAAATTCCCAACCTGAACCGCCGGGAAGTCAAGGCGGCGGCAGAAAAAGCCTACAAGGCCTATGAAAAATACCACATGGATGTGGTGGAAGAGGGCCGAAAGGCACTGGTATATGCCCGTACCCATGGGAATAGTGTAATTGTGCTGGCCGGTCGCCCTTATCACATTGACCCGGAAATCAATCACGGTATCGATAAGCTGCTGGGCACTTTGGGTTTTGTTTTGGTCACCGAGGATTGTGTAAGCCCCTTGGAGAAAAAGCGGGGCCATAATGTGCTCAACCAATGGACCTACCACGCCCGGATGTACAACGCCGCTGACTTTGTCATTAAGCAGAAAAATATGGAAATGATTCAGCTTGTTTCTTTTGGCTGCGGGCTGGATGCGGTGACTTCCGACGAGGTTCGGGATATCCTGAGGAAAAACGGGAAACTATACACACAGTTGAAAATAGACGAAATTAGCAATTTGGGTGCGGCTAAAATTCGGCTGCGAAGCCTGCAAGCCGCAATGCTGGAACGAGAGGAGGCGGATTATACCAATGGATGATGTGAAGGTGGTTCCCTTTACAAAAGAAATGAAAGCAACTCATACCATTCTGGTGCCGAACATGCTGCCCATCCACTTCGATTTTATCGGCAAGGTGCTTTGTCAGGATGGCTATAAGGTGGAAATCCTCAAAACGGATCACCGCAATATTGTGGATGAAGGGCTTAAAAATGTCCACAACGATACCTGCTATCCCGCACTGCTGGTCATTGGCCAGTTTATCGATGCACTGAAAAGCGGAAAATACGATGTCAACAAAACGGCACTGCTAATCAGCCAGACCGGGGGAGGCTGCCGGGCTTCCAACTACATATTTCTTCTGCGCAAGGCGTTGGTGAAAAGCGGTCTTGGTCATGTTCCGGTGATTTCTCTGAACTTTTCGGGGCTTGAGAAAACCAGCGGCTTTCAGTTGAGCACCAAGGTGCTGATTAAAATGATATTCAGCCTGCTTTACGGCGATTTCATGATGTGCCTCGCCAACCAGTGCCTGCCCTATGAGCGCCATAAGGGCGATACACAAAAGGTGCTGGAAAAATGGACCGACTCCCTGCTCCACCAGATGGAAGGGCCGGGGTTTGTTCGCCTCAAGAAAAATTACCGGGCTATTCTGCGAGATTTTGCATCTATACCGCTGGATAAAACCGAGAAAATCAAAGTGGGTATTGTCGGGGAGATTTACCTGAAATATGCTCCCTTGGGCAACAACGATCTTGAAAAATATTTGGTTTCGGAAGGGGCCGAGGTGGTCAACTCCGGGTTGTTGGATTTTATATTATACTGTGTGTATAACGGAATATTCGACAAAAACCTTTATGGAATGGGAAAATTGCGTGGAAGCCTCTCCAAGCCTATAGCTGGTTATTTGGTTTCCAAGCAGCGTGAAATGATCAAGGTGATCGCCGATCATGGAGCCTTCAACCCGCCTGCGGATTTTGCCCGGGTGGTGAAAATGAACGAAGGCTATATCGGCCACGGTGTTAAGATGGGGGAGGGCTGGCTGCTCACCGCCGAAATGCTGGAGCTGATTCACAGCGGTGTTAACAACATTGTTACCGCACAGCCCTTTGGGTGTTTGCCCAACCACATTGTGGCCAAGGGCATGATTCGCAAAATCAAGGATGCCTACCCCATGGCCAACATTGTGGCGGTGGATTACGATCCCGGAGCCAGCCGCATCAATCAGGAGAATCGAATTAAGCTGATGCTTGCCAATGCAAAAATGGCACAGGGGCTTACTCATATTCAAGAGCCTACGCTGGAATACCAGAGGGTTCCCGAGCCTGCCGCAGAGGAAAAGAAAGAGAAGGAAAAAGTGCTGGCCTAAAAGGAAAGCCTCATAGTGTAAAAAGGACTGTGCAGTTTGGAAGCACAGTCCTTTTCGTTTATTTTACGATTACAGCCGGAGCCCGGTAATCCCACCCGCAGGGCAGGGGCTGGGGCAGGCACAACGCATACTGATCGGTTGAAGCCGCTTCCAGCCGGGCAAGCTGGCCGGCATAGCCCCCGAGGCTTTCCAGCCGTGCAAGGCTAACCGAAAGGGGGAGAGAAGCGGTTTTCTTAGCCCGGGAAAGAATCTCCCTCCCGGCACTGTTCATACCCAATACCCGCAGATAAGGCGGCGGCTGGCGGCAAAAGCCGCTTTCAATTTCCAGAAACGCAGAAAGCACTAAGCGGCGTATCCGGGCCAGTGTATACCGTTTGGTTTTCACCCCAAAGTATAGCTCCTCCAACGACCCGGCTTTACCAATAGCGATGGCCAGCCGGTTTTCAAGCCCTTCGGAAAGATCGGGGAGAGCGGCCAGCCGGTCAGGGGGCAAGCGGCGCAGATAGCTGAGGATAGCGGTTTCCAGCTTTTCCAGCCGCCCGGGCAGCAGCTGGGCATACTGGCTGTAAAGAGGCAGAGCTTCCGGGGGAACCAACCCTTCCAAGGCCTTGGCATCGGCATAAGTGCTGCGGATAAAGGAGGCAGAAGGCATCCCACCATGGGGTATGTGGCTGTCATGGGCTGCGCCCTCCCGGCGGATGGTGACAACCTGCGGATTCCAGCCCAGTGCCAGAGCCTGCCCGATGTATTCCAAACCGAGGGTGTTGTTGGGATGGGAAAGGAGCGCCGCCAATTCCGGGCCGGCCACCTGCTCCACGGCCATTTGGCGGGCTTTGGCGTAGGTGATTTTTTCTGCCATTTTTTCTCGAATCAGCGCTGAAACATCCGGCTTCTGCAAAAGGCGGGCCAGTGCATACAAAGGCTGGCTGTCTCCCGCCTCACTGCCAAAGCCCAGCATATCCACACACCCCAGACTGTGGAGGATACCCATTGCGCCAAAGGCAAATCGCTGTGCTGTTGCCATGGCATAAGGCAGAGGGAGCTCCAGCACCAGATCACAGCCGCAAGCCAGTGCCCAAGCGGTTCTTAGATGCTTTTCCGCAAAGGCAGGCTCCCCCCGCTGAACAAAATTGCCGCTCATCACGGCCACCATGTGGGTGGCTCCGCTGCGGCGCAGAGAATGCAGCAAAAACTGATGACCATTGTGCAGAGGGTTGAATTCTGCCACTACACCGCATATTTTCAAAAACGGTTCCTCCCTGTATTTTCAAAGGTTTTTGCAAGAGTATGCATTTATATCATAGCCGCTGAGCAAACCAAAAAACCACTCAAATCAATACTTCCAACGTGTTTTTGGTTTGTTCAGGTGCAAAGGTTTGCGGCATGTGTCCCCAATCCAAGCGACAGTCATTCAATGCATTTGCTCAGTGGACATTATATTAATTAAAAGCTGTGTTTTGAACCTTAACAACCGATATTTTATTTAGCAGGGGCCTAAAAACGGTTAGAATGGGAGGGAGAATTTTCTGGAAAACCAACTTTGTTCTTCTCTATAGGTTAAAAACCAGGCACTTTCAGCCACAAAATGCACAGAAAACAGACTCAGTAATTGTCAAAAGGACGAGAGCGTGTCGAATTTTAGAAATATAGGTCGATCCAAAAGCTCCCATCGTCAATAATGAGCATAAATACTTGAATTTCTTTACGTTTTATTGTATATTGTTAGCATATCGAATGAGCTGGGGTGTGTCAAGGGCGGCCCAGAAAAACAGTAGGAGGCTTAATTACAAACGATGAAAGTACTAGTCATAAACGCAGGGAGTTCCTCTCTGAAATATCAATTAATTGATATGGACGGGGAAAAAGTGTTAGCCAAGGGTAACTGTGAAAAAATCGGCCTGGATGGCCTGATTACTCACAAAACGCACAAGGGACATGTAGATTCCCACGAGTGCAGCTTCCCCACACATGCAGAGGCATTTCAGGAACTGCTTCGTCTGCTGGTTTCCGGCGATGAGGCGGTTATTGCTGATCCTTCCGAGATTTCGGCTGTGGGTCACAGGGTTGTGCAGGGCGGCGAAAAATACAGCTCCTCGGTGATGGTTACACCTGAAATTCTCAGTGATCTGGAAGAGCTGGGCGCATTGGCTCCTCTGCACAATCCCGCACATGTAATGGCAATTCGTGCCTGCCAGGCCGTTCTGCCTAAGAGCGTTCCCCAAGTGGTGGTCTTTGATACTTCCTTCCATCAGACTATCCCCCCCAAGGCCTATATGTTCCCTATCCCTTATGAGATGTATAAAAAACATCATATTCGCCGCTATGGCTTCCATGGAACCAGTCATCGCTTTGTCAGCGCACGGCTGGCTAAATTTATGGGCAAACCCTTGCAGGATCTGAAAATTGTAACCTGCCATTTGGGAAATGGTTCCTCCATCACGGCTGTGGATGGCGGCAAATCGGTGGATACTACCATGGGCTTTACTCCTTTGGACGGCCTGATTATGGGAACCCGCTGCGGCAGCATTGATCCTTCTGTTGTCACTTTCTTGATGGAGAAGGAAAACCTCAATTACCAGCAGATGAATGACCTGCTCAATAAAAAATCCGGTTATCTGGGTGTTTCCGGTGTTACCAGCGATCAGCGTGATCTGGTGGTTGCCGCTGAGGCAGGCAATTCCCGTGCTCAGTTGGCTCTGGATATCCAGCGCTATGGCATTAAGAAATACATAGGTGCTTATGCAGCCGCTATGGGCGGTATTGATGCCGTTGTCTTTACTGGCGGTATCGGTGAGAACTCTGCTACTACTCGTGAGGTTGCTTGCGAGGGGCTTGAATTCATGGGCATCCATATGGATAAAGAGCGCAACCGCATTGTTCCCAACGGCATTGATGCTGAGATCTCCGCTCCCGGCTCCACGGTAAAGGTTTTTGTAATTCCTACCAACGAGGAGCTGTTGATTGCACAGGATACAGCCGCTCTTGTTTCTGCTCTCTAATTGATTTAAAATTTAATAAGCATAAAAGGAACGAGGTTACAGAAAAACTCCTGTAACCTCGTTCCTTTTGACTTTCAGACAAAAAGTTGCTTCTTTGAATCAGGATAAAGGCAATACTATTCCCTTGCACCAACGGCGGGGAAATTGTACTATTGGGCAGCAGTCAAGGGCCGCCCTGCCTTTACAACGCAGACTACTCTCTGATTCTGGAGGTTTCGCTGTCCTTAAAGAGCAGGGAGATGGCCCAGATACCGGCCAATGCCACAAGGGTATAAATAACGCGGCTTAAAACAGCGCCAGCTCCACCGAACAGGAACGCAACCAGGTCAAATTGAAATAACCCAACCAAACCCCAGTTAATTGCGCCGATTATCACCAGGATAAGGGCAATTTTATCAAGCATTCTATTCACTCCTAACCTTCTGGACAAGGGCATACCCTTACCATGCACCCGGTCCGTTTAAATACAGACTTTTTTATAGGGAAATCAAAGGCAGAATTTCCTTTGAAAATTGGGGCAGCTCTGCTGCCGAAAGTCCGCTGCATCTGTGTATAACGAATCGAACAACGGGTTACAATCATGAGGAAAGCCAAACCGATTTACGATCCCTTATACGAATGCATGTTTAGTATTGACCGTTTGAAAAGGGATTATACAGTCGAATATTGGTTGCATACTGCCGAAATAGTGGTAGCTGCTGTTGCAAAAGCTTGGATTTTATTGTATACTTAATTTTAGAAAAAAACCAAAAAAATACATTTGACAGACGCTTGGACGATGGGCAATTTTGCAAAAGAGAGGTAAAGTATGGTGGATCAAATTCAGATGGGCAACCCGGTGGTTGTATTTGGTGTAATTATCGCTTTTGGCATGTTGGTAACCGTTCTTCTGCTGGTGCGGCTTATGAATATGATAAAGGATAGCACTGGCACACAGGTTCAGCAGCCCGCTTTAGCTGTTGCAGCTTCTGGTTCAGCCGCACCTTCTGTGAGCGCACAGGGAGAAGATTTTTCTGAAGAAACTGTGGCGGCTATTACAGCGGCTGTCGCTTGCCTCTGGGGGCAGGAATCTTCCCAGAACCCGTTTGTGATTACCCGGATTTCTTCTGTGGGCCGGGCCGCTCGCTCTGAATGGAGTGCGGCTGGTATGCGCCAGAATACACGCTCCTTCTAATACTTATCTGCGCTGAAAGCACGGGCAGACCGCATGAGATGCGAACCGATTTTTCAAAATAAAAACAGGTCTCTTTTACAGAGGCCTGTTTTTTTCTTTTGCTTAAGAACCACCGGCTTTGCCGGTGGAGAAAGACCTTATAGGTATGGACAAGAAAAAAGCTCCCCGATATATTAAAAGTTAAGGTCTGCCAACCTAACTAAAAAATCGAGGAGGTCTTTAAATGAAAGACATAAACAGTTTAGAACATACCAAGTGGAGATGTCAATACCACGTAGTATTTGCACCAAAATACAGGAGACAAGTAATATATCGGGAAATTAAAGCAGACATAGGGTTTATCCTAAGGAAATTGTGTGATCAAAAAGGGGTAGAAATTATAGAAGCGAACGCATGCCCAGATCACATCCATATGCTAATCAGTATACCACCAAAGTTTAGTGTATCGCAGATAATGGGGTATCTAAAAGGGAAGAGCAGCTTAATGATATTCGACCGTCATGCAAATTTGAAGTACAAATATGGAAATAGGCATTTCTGGGCAAGAGGGTATTATGTGGATACAGTAGGGCGGAATAAAAAGCAGATACAGGAGTATATCAAAAAGCAATTGGAGGAAGATGAGCTATCCGATCAGATGAGTCTCAAGGAGTACACTGACCCGTTTACGGGTAGCAAGAACACCAAGGCATAAAAACGTACCCCTTTAGGGGTTGCCCGAGAAAGCAATGCGGATGGCAGATCTTTCGGGACCCCTTTAGGGGTACTGTCTGTATTGTGCCCTTCTAGGGCTTATTCAAGCCTCCGGCTTAGCCGGAGGTTTTGACTTGTTTTACCGATGCGGCCTATGGAAAATGCGACAGAACGGGCATTTCTACCCCAGCATACCGCTGCTGCCGATGGCCTCGCAGGCCTGCTTCAATACATCCTCCGGCTGAACCAATGCCATACGCACATAGCCTTCACCCAATGTACCAAAGGTAATGCCCGGCACACACATCACGCCGGTCTTCTGCAAAAGCTCCACGCTGAAAGCAGTGGAATCGGTGGCACCTCCCGGCAGGGGGAACCATGTGAACATGGTGCTGTCGCAGTCAGGCACCGCCCAGCCAACCCTGCGTAGCCCCTGACACAGCACATCCTGGCGGCTGCGATAGATTTCCCGGTTGCGGGCAACAATGTCCTGGGGGCCGTTCAGAGCGGCCACAGCGGCCAGCTGCACGGCGGGGAAGATACCGTAATCGATTTGAGAGCGCAGCTTGCGGAAGTTTTCCAGCACCTTTTTATTGCCTAAAGCAAAAGAAATACGTGCCCCAGTGAGATTGTAGCTTTTGGAAAGGGAATTGAACTCCACACCCACATCCTTGGCACCGGGGAAGGAAAGGAAAGATTGCGCCGGCTCACCGGTGAGGACAAGCTCGGAATAGGCATTGTCGTGCAGCACAATAATGTCATGCCGCTTGGCAAAGGCCACAAGGCGCTCATAGAATTCATCGGTGGCCCGGGCAGTAACCGGGTTGTTGGGGTAGGAGACAACCATCAGCTTGGCTTTATCCGCCACAGCACTGGGGATGGCATCAAAATCAATCAGGTAGCCGTTTTTCTCCAAGAGAGGCATTTTAACCAGCTTTGCACCGGAAAGAAAAGGCCCAAAGCTGAAAATAGGATACCCCGGATCGGGAACCAGACAAATGTCCCTCGGATCACAGATAGAAAGGCCGATGTGAGCCATCCCTTCCTGCGAGCCATAGACACTCATCAGCTCGTCCGGTTCCAGCTCCACATTATACCGGCGTTTGTACCAATTGATCACAGCGGTTGTCAGCTCCGGCTTATCAACAATGGCGTATTTATAGTTTTCAGGGTTTAGCGCTTCACGGCTGAGGGTTTCCATAACATGCCGGTCAGGGGGAAGATCCGGGGTTCCCACCGAGAGATTGAATACCCGGCCACCCTTAGCCAATATACGCTGTTTTTCCTGTTCCAGCTGCAAAAAAATATTGGAGGAAAGCCCCTCCAGACGCTCGGAAAATTCCATGGTAAAGCCTCCTGCATAAGTAAATGTGGTGAACCCAGAGTTTCTGACAGAATGGTGACGGATATAACCATGCACCAAGCCTAAAAGTTACATTTAGCTCAATTTCGGCTCTGGGGGGTGCTAAGGGGGAGCGCCCCCTTAGCGATTCTTTGCATCCTTTCTCATCGTGGAGAAAGGATGTGCCAGCCGCACGGCATGAGTGCGGAAGGAAACGATTTGATGCTGTTTATACCAAAAGCTCAACTTAAAGTTATTATAACACAAAACCAAGGGTTAGGGAGCAAAGAAAATTTCAGGTTTTCCGCAAAAACCCCCTTGTCCCAGAATTTTTGTGCTATAATAACCAAGAAGACCAGAGGCCCCGGCAACTGTCTGGGGAGATACAACAAACTGAAATTATAAGGAGATGGTTGTGTGAGCGTTACTGTGAAGCCTTTTGGAACCATGCCCGATGGGCGAGAGGTAAGCAACTACATTCTGGATAATGGCTGGATGCAGGTTGAGTTGATCGATTTTGGTGCTACCATCAAGAATATTTGGGTGCCGGATAAAAACGGCAAGAAGGCCGATGTGGTGCTGGGCAAGGATTGCCTCGAGGATTTTCTCGCAAACCGTGCCGCCACCGCCGCAACCATAGGCCGTCACGCCAACCGGGTAGAGGGCGCAGTCTATGAGTTTGAGGGCAAACTTCACCACATGGAGGCCAACGCAGCCGGCAACAACCTGCACAGCGGAAAATACAACTATGGCATCCAGCTGTTCGATGCCCGCACAGTGGGTGACAATGCCGTGGCTTTCACCTATTTGGATAAAGGCGGCGATGATTTCTTCCCCGGTGATGTGCTGGCCACTGTTACATATACCCTGACCGATGACAACCAGCTGATTCTTCACTACTTAGGCCTTGCTACCCACCGCACTCCCATCAACATGACCAATCATGCTTATTTCAATCTGGCAGGCCACGAAAGCGGCCCCATCTATGACCAGATTTTGCAGATGGATTGCGATTTCTTCACCCATGCCAACGATACCTGCTCTGCCACCGGTGAAATCAGCCGTGTGGAGGGGACTCCCTTTGATTTCAGAGAGCCCACCCCCATTGGCAAGAACATTCGCTCCGAGCATCACATGATCAAGGGCAACAATGGCTATGATGTAAACTTTGTGCTCAACGGGCGTGATTACCGCAAGGTTGGTTATGCACGTGATGAGGCCAGCGGCCGCACCATGGAGATATATACCGATCTGCCGGGCTGCCAGTTGTATACCACCAATGCCATTGATCCTACCATCCGTTTTAAGGATGATGTGAAGTATGTCCCTCATCAGGGCTTCTGCCTGGAAACTCAATACTTCACCAATTTCATGAAGTATGCTCACCTTTCCCCCCAGGCCTTCTTTGATAAGAACCACCCCTATGAAACCCAGACCTCTTACAAGTTTATTGTGGAATAAACAGCCTATACAGTCTATGGTAAAAGGAGAGCTTTTTCGGAAGCTCTCCTTTTTAATGTTAGTCTTTATTGTTCGTTTAGTCCCAAAAGTCCGGCACCGTTTCTCCAGAGAATACACGCCAGTTCCTCATCATTCAAGCCAAGGCTGGTTATGGCCTTGATTTGTTCTGCTTGACCATCCCAAGGGGAATCGGTACCAAAAAGAATGCGCTGGATGCCATGGCGGCGGAGTAGGCGCAGAAACTGTTCCTGCGGCATATGGCCCAAGCAAAAGCTGGTGTCCAAATAAACTGGCCGGCCCACCAGCAGGGCCTCTGCATCGTCCCAGTAACGATAACCGCCTCCGTGGGCCAAAATCACCGAAGCGGTACGGTGGGCTAAAGGCTTTTTGGCCTCCAACGTATCCAGCAGAGCGGCCAGACGGTGAGGTGTTCCATGGGTGATTTCAGGCCGCCCATTATCAAAGCCGGTGTGCAAAAGAACATGAAGTCCCAATTCCAAAGCGGTATCCACAAGAGGAAGCATGGCGGGATCATCGGCAAAACAAGTCTGATAATCCGGGTGAAGCTTAATACCGGGAAGGCCAAGGCCTGCAATCCGTTTCAGTTCTGCCTCCCATCCCTCCAGCCGGGGGTGCATGCCGCCAAAGGAGGTAATACCGGGCAGCGAATTGCTTTGCGCCGCCAGATTGTTGATGTTCTCCGTGTGTAATGGGTTGGTGACCACCGGCAGAATCACGCTGTGATCGATCCCCGAGGCTTTCATGGAATTCAGCAGGCCGTTTAGGGTGCCATCGGTAAAAGCGGTGAGGTTAGAAGCAGCTTCCAGCTTGGCGACAGCTCGAGGCGCCAGACTGTCGGGAAATGTATGGGTGTGAAAATCCAGTATCATATGTCTCTCCTAGAAAAAGGAGCCGGCCGCTTTACGGCCTGCTCCTTTAAAATTTACAGCATAGGATCCCATTAAAGGCGAGCGAAGCTCTGCTCAAAATCGGCAATGAGATCGGCGGCATTCTCAATGCCCACAGAGAGGCGAATGAGGCCATCGGTAATGCCAAGAGCCTCCCGCTCCTCCTTGGGAACACAGGAGTGGGTCATGCTGGCAGGGTGCTGGATAATGGTATCGGGATCACCAAGGCTTACGGCAATCAGAATCAGCTTCAGGTTGTTCACCAGTTCCTGACCAGCTTCGTAAGCGCTTCTGCCATTGATGTTATCCTTCAGCTCAAAGGCCATAATACCGGTGAAAACGCCGTTCATCTGTTTCTTTGCCAGTTCGTGGCCGGGATGGCTTTCCAGACCCGGGTAATATACCGTTTCCACGGCCGGATTGGCTTCCAAATAGCGGGCAATCTCCATGGCATTTTCACAGTGCTTTTTCAGGCGCAGGCTCAGGGTTTTCATACCCCGCAGCACCAGATAGGAATTGAAGGGGCTGGGGGTGCAGCCGCAAAGCTTCTGAACAGCGGAGCTGGAAATCAGGCTGATATCCGCCGCTTTGCCGATAATGGCACCGCCGATGACATCACCGTGGCCATTGAGGTATTTTGTGACACTGTGCACCACCAGATCAATCCCATGGGAAAGAGGAAACTGAATGGGCGGCGGAGCAAAGGTGTTATCCACAACAGTGCGAATGCTGTGCTTTTTGCCAATAGCCGCCACAGCCTCCAGATCAATGATTTTCATGGTTGGGTTGGTGGGGGTCTCCATATAGATCAGCTTGGTTTTGGGTGTGATGGCAGCCTCCAAAGCCGAAAGATCGCAGGCATCCACAAAGGTAACCTCTATTCCCAGCTGGGAAAGGTTGGTGTGCATGACAAAGGAGGTTCCGCCATAGAGGGTATCATCGCACACAATATGGTCACCGGTCTTGAGAAAAGCCACCAGAATCGCACCGATGGCACCAATCCCGGAGGAAGTTACAACACAATCCTCACCGCCTTCAATGGCGGCCAGCTTGGTTTCCAGTGCCCGGGTGGTGGGGTTGCCCGCACGGGTATAAACATAACCGGGCTTAGCGGCGCAAAATTTATCCGAACCATCCTGAACGCTGTCAAAGCAGAAGGTGGAGGTTTGATAAATAGGGGTGGTCAAAGCGCCGGATACAGGGTCAGGGGCTTGACCGGCATGAATCAGCATAGTATCAAAATGTGCATTGCTCCAATTGGTTTCCATCAATAAGGTGCCTCCCTTTGGTTAATTAACCGGATTCTTCAAACCCAGCGGTTACAGCAGAATGTGTCAAACAGCCACACAGCTGGGTGCATATGGCTTGTCTGCCTTGTTGCCGGGTAAATCTGCTTAAAACAATACCGCCCATTGCGGGTACAGCAACAGACGGTTGGTAAATCCCATATACGGCCATTCCTGTGCCTTTTGCCGGGAGGCGAACCCATTTTTGCCCCAAAGCAGCAGGGGAAAGAATGCTGGACTTTCATTTACTTAATTTAACCAAGTTTAGCCTATATGTCAAGAGCAGTTTCATAAAATTGTGGGCCGCAAGCCCTATACCTCGCCGAAAACCGTCTCGCATAGGGCAACCTCGGTTCGTTCCTGAAGGCGCTTTTTAGCACTGCGGATTTTATCGGCATACATTTCCCGGTCAGCCTGATGAAACAAAGCGTCCGGTGTGCGCAGAAACTCATTTTTCATGGCACTGCCCAGAGACATACCCACTGCAAAAGGATAGCCTTCGATTAATGCAAGCTTGGCTCGCACATTTTCGATCACCTGATGTGCCTGCTGGGCGGTACGCCCGGGCAGGAGCATGGCATATTCATCTCCACCCAGCCGGTAGGTGCGCCCTGTAGGCGGGCAGCAGGATTTGAGAACATCAGCCGCCACCTGAAGCAATACATCCCCCTGGTGGTGCCCGAAGTTGTCGTTAATGGATTTCAGGCCGTTTACATCGCCCAAAATCAGGGCCAAGGGAAGAGCACGGTCTTTCAGGGCGTGCTGAAGAGCCAGATCAAAGCCACGTCGGTTGCAAAGGCCGGTCAGCACATCGATCTCGGCGTTTTCTTCCAGACGGTCAATCAGGAGCCGGTTGCGGGTAACATCCACGCAGGTTACAAGGGTGCCAAAGCTCTGACCATCCTTACCCATGATGGGGCGCTCCCGTATATTGAAAACAGCGGTGGTGCTACTCCGGTGGGCGTATAAGTCAATCCCAAGATCAGGGCTTTTCTTTTGATCTACACTCACAGAGTGATGAATACGGGTGCCATGTTTTTTCATCAAAAGAGGGATTTTATCAAAGTTTTTAACCGATTTTGGAATACCGAACAGATCCAGCATTTTGTGAGAGGCTTGGTTCAGGTCAACAATCTGGCGGTTGTCATCCAAAATCAAAATGCCGGTGCCTAGGTTATCAAAAATATTGTTGCGGGCCAAAATAAAAAAATCCATCTGGCTGTTTTTGAACATGGAGAAATATAGAATAATCACCGTCAGGCTAATGCCAATTAGAAAAATATCCGGCAATATCTTTTGTGAACTGAAGGAGTAAAAAACACCGAGTATTAGAGTGGGGGCAATGGTGAGGACAGATAAACAAGAGGAAAACCGGACTTTCTTGGGGAGGTGAATATTCTGGTAAATCACCACGGCCAAAGTGGACGCAAGAAGAAGATAGCAATAGGACATAAGCACCCAGAACCATACACCTTGAACCTGTTCGATTCTATTTGTACGTGCGACAGAGGTAACTTGAATGCATTGAGGCAGAAAACGGTGGAGCTCTGTGCTGACAGCCAGTATACCGGTTGTCAGAGGAATCACCATGATCAATATCACCAAGGCTCGCCCCAAAAATCGGCGCAGCTGGTAAAAATGCAGAATAAAGATCAGCATCGAAAATACAGTCAGTGCCATAAAGTGAAGCCTAATATCCAACAGCCATCTGATTGTAGTGGGATTGTGGGAAAAAGTGTAGAGCAGAGAGACTACTTGCCATAAAAAGCAGGAAATACCCAAATGTATAAAATGAAAAAACATCCGGTGCTTCCGGTTTTGCAAAAATGCCATTAAAATAGTGAGCGCAGTAAAGATGCATAAGGGGAGGTAAAAGTTAAAGATAACAGTGTTGATCACAAGAGAGGCCTCCTAAGCTAAGCGGTCGGAAGACGACAGTGATAGAACAGTTACATAGGCACAAGAACATATAGCCTGAATAAAACGGCTGCAATGCAGGGTGTTAAATTTCGGCAACCGAAGGCGGCATTTTGGCCTCGTCGATTCCTTTGGTGCGATACATATTTCGATCAGCCAGACGAACCAATGTTTCCAAGGATTGCTCCGGTGCGGTTTTCACTACAAAGCCAAAGGCGATGGAAGGAACAAAGTTGCCCACTTCCAATTCATTCAGTTCTTGAGCGATACTGTCAATCAAGATTCGAAGCTGCTGTCTGTTATGGCGGGGGAGCAGCAGCACAAATTCATCTCCCCCTACGCGGGCAATCCGGCCTTCAGGCGGGCAAATATCCTGAAGCACCTGTGCAATGGCTTTGAGAAAGGCATCGCCTTCCTGATGGCCAAGGGTGTCGTTGACCTCTTTCAGGCCGTTGGCATCCCCTACCACCACCCCGAGGGGAAGGTTCTCCGGGATATCCAGTTCATCCCGCATATGCTGGTAACTGCGGCGGTTGGGAAGCCCTGTGAGAGTATCTGTCCCCGCAATTTCCCTGAGCCAGTCAATGACCAGCCGATTGCGGGTGACATCCGTCAGGGTAATATAAGAGCCGAGCAAAGCACCTGTTTCGCTGGTAATGGACTGTTCATTCATGCAATAAACAGTCGGACGAGACCCTTCGGAAAAGATCAAATCCACACCATCCTCAGCTGGCCGTCTGCTCAGGTGGCCGGCATTTTCCAGTTGTGAAAGTATATCTTCAAACAGGGTTGCCTCCAATGGAATTCCCCATGCCTCTGCCCATTTCCGTGCCATTAAATTGGCATCCAGCACACGCTTGTCAACATTTAAAATAAAAATAAGCTCTTCCAGACAGTTGAATATTTCACTGCGGGTGATCTTCATATAGTCAGACCGGGGACCCATGGTGGCCACGTAGATGAAAATAGTAGAAACAGAAAAACCCAGTATGATTAAGTTAAAGGGAATAGTCAGGATGGGAATATATCGCAGGAACAGGCAGATGAAGAAGACCCCGCTGCCCATAAGCAAAATATTAGAGCTGCCCCGATAGGCGGCGGGGAGCTGCCTGTGACGCAAGAAAATCAGCACAGCGCATGCAAAAACCAAGGCGTAGCAATAAATCATATAGAAATAGAGCCATACATTGGGGGCGTGTTCCAGTATACGCAAGGGCTCCATTTGACGAATGGTGACCGCAGTGTCGAAAAAAGGCCCCAGCGGGCTTAATAAAGCCAGGAAAACAGCGATACCGGGCGGGATAGCCAATACCGTAGAAAGCCATGAAGGCACCCGCTGCATCAAGCGATAGAAACCAAGCACCAAGAAAAAGGTGTTGTATGCTGTAAAAGCAGTTAAACCGGCTTTTAAATGGTAAAAATACAAAATAAAAAACGCATCGGGCAACAGGAAGATCAATAGCTCGCAGATTTGCCATGCCGCAAGGCTGATAGAAAGAAAGATATATCGACGAATTACATATTGACCCAAATCCCGGCGAAAACCCAAAACAATCATCATGATGTTTACCACCAGAAAGGGTGTATAAATAGACGCAACAACAAAATTATTCACCAAAATTTCTCCTTTGGCGGCCGTTCCGGCTTCTGCACACATCGACCAGTCGGCAGAAACGGAACTGCAATTGTAGAGGTAAAATACTTTAGCAGGTGGTTGATGCTTTTTAGCTCAGGCGTGTGGCTGCTAAACAAGACAGCTACGGCTGCTGCTTGCAGATTTTGGATGAAATATAAGTTGTATTTACCAGTTAGCTGAGTGTTTGTGTTCGATTCTGCGTAATCAATCCCTGGATCCACCCAATATAAATGCTTGGCATTCTTATAAATGACTGGTATTATAGATGCAAGAAAGCCGCTTGAAAATAAGCCCAGAAGACTGGCCAGAGTATCCGGTCAGCCGGGCTTTTATTTCAGCGGGGGTAATGCGATCTTTAGAGTTGGTTGTATATTCACTTTCTGCATCTGCCTCCCGGCAAACGGAGCTTTTACTGTTCATGAGCTGAGACCACCGGCGAGGCTGGCAGCTTTGCCCTTATGGATACTGTTTTCAAGCTTAATGTTAAAGATACGCCGGAAGAACAGTCCTGCTGCCGTATCTCCAGTACCTGTATTAAAAATGCCCACGCCTTATGCCGCAAGGATGCAACCGGCACAAACGGGGCTTGTATCTCTGGTATAAGGTGCTTCGTAGTCAGAATTAGCTATCTTACAAAGGCCCGATAGAAGTGTAATCAATCCGCATTGAGGCCCGAAACAAGGTATACTTCCATAATTGCAGGAAGACGGCCATTGCAAAGCTGAGGGCCTTCGGAGAAAGAAGGCGGAATAGACAAGAAAAGTACAGAATTTATTATACTTGTTTTCAAAAAGAAAAGCAATGGGTTCAGTCACAAAAATGGATATTGAACGGTAGGTAATATCCGTTGAATCTGACTAAATTTGCCTTAGTAATAAGGGGTTTCTACTTTGTGTGACTGGGGTTTCTGGATGCTTTGTGACTGGATGCGTGCTGTTTTTGTTGAAAAAGCGAGATGTTTTTTAAAAAATATGAGAACCCACAAGCGCAAAAAATAAATTTTATTCGTAATATTGTAATTTTTAAGGATAGGAATCGTTAGAAACACATTGCTGCACAAATGCAAAAATGCTATACCATGCTTGATTATAAAAGGGAATTAGGCACCTGTCTCATACGATACAGGTATATGCTTGGCTTCTGTTTCCATCAAAGCGTATTGTGTGATATATTTCATAAAAATGATGATATTTTGTGACTGAATGTGCTGAAAAAATAGTTTTGATTTCATGCAGCAAAACAACGGAAAGGAGGGCTATATCATAATCCGATACGCCACAATTGGAAGCAGCTGGATTGTAGCTGAATTTATCAAAGGTGCCCGCTTAACCCCTGAATTGGAATGGTCCGCCATGTATTCCCGCAAGGAGGAAACGGCCAAGGCATTTATGCATACTCTTAATGAAGAAGTCACGATCTATACAAGTCTTTTGGAGCTGGCTAAGGCCCCTTCAGTGGAAGGAGTCTATGTGGCCAGCCCAAATGCTTTGCATTATGAGCAGTGTAAGATGCTCTTAGAGCATGGTAAGCATATTATCTGTGAAAAATCCGTAACTGCCAAAGGGGAGCAGACAAAAGAGTTGGTTCGCCTTGCCCGGGAAAAAGGCTTGGTGTTTATGGAAGCTATTATGATGCTGCACTGCCCGCAGCGCAAAATTCTTCTGGAGGCTATGAAAAAAATTGGGAATATCACCACAGCCCATGTGGATGTCTCTAAATTTTCTTCCAAATATCCGCAGCTCATGGCGGGAGAGCTGCCGAATATTTTTAATCCCCGGCTTGCGGCAGGCGGGCTTATGGATATGGGTGTTTATGGGGTATACCCCGTTCTGGATTGGTTTGGGGTTCCTCAAAAGCTGCATTTTTCCGCAGGGTTCCTTTCTTCAGGCGCAGATGGCTATGGGAGTGCCCAGTTTATTTACCCGGATCGGCTGGTGACTATGAGCTATTCCAAGGTAGGGCAGTCCTGTCAGGGCAGCCAAATCATGGGTGATAAGGGCACGATTGTGATTGACCGGGTCACGCAGTTAACCGGGATGCGGGTGATTTGGCAGGATGGTTCCCGTGAGGAGCTTTTTGGCGGGGCGGAGAAATCCGCTTTGATGGGCAACGAAGCGAGAAGCTTCTATCATTATGTAACCAATCCGGAGCAGTACCGGGAAGAGTATCAGTATGCCACCCATCTAATGATGCAGGTGAGCGAAACCATGGAAGCTATGCGAAGCTTAGCAGAATTTCCTTTTTAAAAAAGACACAATTCTATCTAATTATTTTTACAAATAGCCCATAATGTGTTACAATGAATCTGCTCATACATTGAGCCTTGGATAAACCACAGACTGCATTGACTGGCTTTGGCGGATACTTTAATTAGTTCGCTGTGAAAAAGCTTTCATTGAGGAGGAAGACAGATGGATTTTCTGAATATTTTTATTGCCCCGGCCAAGGTGGGGCAGAACGTTCTTAAAAAGAAGACTTTCCCATGGATTCTGCTGGTGGCCATTATTTTTCTTTCACTGATTACCTTCGCGCTTTCCATGCAGCAAACCCGGGAGATGGTGATTCAGCAGCTCAAGCGGCAATATGAAATGATGGGCCAGCAGCTGACTGCCTCTGCGCTGGAATCCATGATTGGCATTACCATGATATCGGCTTTGGTGGGAGTGGTGCTTTCTCCCATTGTTCTGTGGTTTCTTTTCTCGCTGGTTTTGTTTTTGCTAGGCGGCTTCCGGGATAGTGAGGGCAGCTTTAAGCAGACTCTCACCCTTGTTGGCTACTGCAATCTTATTTCCGCCTTGGGTGGGATTATTACCGCCGGTCTGATGATGGCGGGAATTCAAAACGTAGATTTTTCACCAGCCCTTTTCATTTCGGCAGAAGCCGCTCCGGGTCTGCTTGTAACTTCCCTGCTCCAGAGTTTTAACCTGTTTCGGATTTGGAAGTATGTGGCACTGGGTATAGCCTATGGCAGCTTTATGGAGAAAAAATCTTCTGCGGTTACATTGACGGTTGTTTTGTTCGTGCTTTCCACGGCAGCCATGACCGTGCCAGTTTTGTTTATGCCGAAATAAGCTGGTGATTGGCAAGCGTGCTATGCTGGTTTGGGGGCAGATGTGCTTTAAAAGGGAATATTTGGCAAAGGGGAAAAACAATGGAATTTATAAACAATGCGTCCATTCATGATGAGGCCACAGTGGAGCTGCGCAAACAATGCGGGAAACGGGCCACTACAATGTGTTATATGCTGGAGGAGGCACAGGTAGCCGGAGCCCAGGGTATTGAGCATGCTCGGCGTGCCCTTTACCGTTATGGGGAACTGGCGGGAAAAGAGACCAAAGCTGCTATGAAGAATCCTGCGGATATGCTGGAATTTGCCACCCTTTTTGGGCAGGGCCTTGACCGCAACATTTATGAGATGGAAACTGTGCGTTCGGATGAGGACCATCTTTATATTGATTTTCACTATTGCCCTTATGTGGCGCAATGGCTCAAAATTGGCCGTGCACCGGAAGAAATTGATATGCTGTGCGATCTGGCAATGGAAGGTGATCGGGCCATTGGTGACTGCTTTGAAGATTTTAACTTTACTTTGGGCAAAACCATTGCACAGGGTCACCCTGTATGCCAAATTCGGTTTGATCGATTGAAAAAGTCATAAATCACAAAATACTTACACAATTTTAATCGGGGGTGTGACGGTATCGGAAAAAGATATCGATCCACCCTTTTTCAATTTTTCAGCACAGGTGCTTTTTGTAAGAAGAAAAATACGCAATAAGCCTTTATACTGGCGTTGCTGGTCTATTTTTCCAATTGTGCGGCTTTGGGCGAAATTTTCAGGAGCCACTTTCCAATTTTCCCGAATTATGGTATACTGAAAAAAGTTTGTGACATATTTTGTCTTTTAAGGTCTTATCCACCTTCCGGTAAGTCCTATTACACATCTTTTTCGGAGCACAAGTGTGACCTGCCGAAATTGACAGAAGCGTTTTAACAATGGAACAGAAATGGTGGGGGGAAGCAATGCGGAAGATTAAACATGATGTTGGCCAGCTGCCGCTGAAAATCACGATGTTTGGCGAATTCAGCATAACTTCGGGCGATGCGCATATTTCCGATACCAGTATGCGCACCCATCAGCTTTGGCATCTTATGGAATATTTGATAGCGTATCGCCATCGGAGCATTACACAGGGTGAGCTTATTGAGGCTTTGTGGCCGGATGATAACATCGAAAATCCCGCCAACGCCCTTAAAAATTTGGTTTATCGTGTCCGTTCGGCTTTGGCTGCTCATGGATTTCCTGGCGCCAAGCGTATTGTGCTGTATGAGATGGGGCGTTACCACTGGAATAACGATATTCCCTGTGAGGTGGATACAGAGCGCTTTGTTCAGCTTTGTCAGGCTGTTTCCAACTCCGGCCTGAGTATACAGGAGCGTATTGATCACTACAAAGCCATTGTGGAGCTGTATAAAGGTGATTTTGTAGCAGCCTCTCGTTATGAAAGCTGGGTTGTGCCCTTAAGTGTGGAATACCGAAATATGTATTTCAAATGTGTCCATGAGGTTTTGGAGCTTTTGCAGGAATCTCAGCAGTATAAAACCATGGAAGAGATTTGCCGCAAGGCTTTGGCCATCGATCCTTTTGAGCAATCCACTCACAAATACCTGATGATGTCTTTGATTCATCAAGGGGAGCAGGCTCAGGCCATTGCCCACTACAATGCCCTCACCGATCTTTATTATCGGGAGCTGGGAGTCAGCCTTTCAACAGAAATGCGCCAGATGTACCAGGCGATTTCCCGCAAAATCCATGATGTTGAAATTGATCTGGATCTGGTTAAAGAAGAGCTGCGGGAGCCCAAGGATGTAGATGGTGCTTTTTACTGTGAATATGAAGTGTTTAAAAATATGTATCGTATTCGCGCCAGAACGGCCGCACGCTCTGGACAAGCTGTTTTTATCGGCCTTTTGACGGTTACAGATTTGGCGGGGGAGGCTCTGGATTTAAAGGCGCAGACCAAGGCAATGGATGGCCTGTTCTGCATCATCCGGGATAGCCTGCGCAAAGGGGATATATACGCCCGGTTCAGCACCTCGCAGTATGTGCTGATGCTGCCCACTCTGACTTATGAAAATTGCGAGCGGGTGCTGGGGCGCATCGTGAAAAAATACAAGCAAACCTACCGCCCTAAAACCACCATGATTCATGTGAAGCTGCGGCCTTTAGATCCGGTGGAGCTTTAAAAAATATCCGAAGCCTACTATCTGCGCTTACCAGATAGTAGGCTTCGTTTTTTCATAGCGGTTTTTATGGCTGGCAAATTTAATACCCCGATTTTACCAATATGAATCTGCCAATTTTTTATGCTTTTTACCTCATTCACAAACACAATGGTGTTAAATATATGGGGGCAGCAAAACGCATCTTCCTATAAAAAATACCCTCCTCCGGCTTTCCCGAAAGAGGGTGAAGGGTGATCAAGATTAAGGTTTGCGAATAAACAGGGAAGCAACCCCTGCGGCCAGACCCATAATTAAAATGGCCAGAAAAGAAGCGGCGTATGTACCGGTTGCATCCCGCAGGGCGGCGGCCACATAAGGGCCAAGCACAGAGGAGAAAAGAATGTTGGAGGTCATAAGGCTGAAATTCAGCCCGAAATTCTCCATGCCATAGAAGGCGGCAGGGTAGCTGGAATTGTAATTGGCGATGGCGCCGTAAGAGAAGCCGGCGAAGGCAAAGCCGATAAACAGCAGAGGCAGGCTCCCTTGCAGGATCGCCACTGTCAGCAAGGCACCCCCCAATCCAGTGGGGATCAGAGCTACACGCAGGGCCTTGGATACTTCCAGCCTGTCAAAAATCAGGCCAAACAAAATGCGGCCCAGACCGTTGCAGATGGAGAATACACCCACCGACAAAGCGGCGGTGGATTGATTGGCCTGCAAATCCATGGCGGCTGTAGCGGCATGTCCAATTACGACGAGGCCGCTGGAAGTAAGCATGATCGAGAAGAAATAAAACAGCCAAAAGGAGGGCCGCTGTAACACCTTGAGAGGAGGCAGGTTTAACCCCTGAAAAGCACCGGCCGCTTTTTCGGGAACCGGCGGAGCAAAATCCTGCGGAGGCTTTGCCACAGTCAGGCCGCCTAAGGCAATTAATCCACCGAAGATAAGGCCGAACAGCATAAAGGTCTGCCGCCAGCCGATGCTTTTCATCATAGCAGTAGCCGTGGAAGAAAGAAGCATGCTCCCAAGGCCAAAGCCCATAAGCATAATGCCGGAGGCAAGCCCTTTGCGATCGGGGAACCAGCGGCTGGTGATGTTGATCAGTACATTATAAGAAAGCCCGACACCGAAGCCGATGCACACACCATAAGAAAGATATAGTCCCATGAGGGTGCTCACTCGGGAAGCCAGAATAAATCCTGAAAACAAAAGAACGGCCGATAGCATGAGCGCCAGACGTGGGGATTTTTTTGCGGTAATAAAGCCGCCTCCAAGACAGCCCAAACAAAAACAGGACATAACCACAGTAAAGGTCATGGTGGTTTGAGCTCTTACCCAGCCAAATTCGGCCTCCAGAGGGCTGACAAAAACAGACCAGGCGTAAATAAGGCCAAGGGAAATCAGCAGTACTACCGCTGCGCTCAGACGCAGCCAACGGGTTTTCATTGCCACAGTATCGTCCTCCAGACAGTGTTAAAAGGGTGATGTGTGAGGCTACCAATGCAGCACGCCAATGGAAAGGCGGCAACGGTCTCATTTTAGCAGGATAGCCGCTTAAATGCAACGATTCTCTAAAAAAATGGAGCAAAGAATGAAAAACTGCCGGAAAGCTTGCGGGTGGGTGCGGAGTGTGTCATAATATACCCTGCAGGATTAGTCGTTTTTTGAGCATAGCCTGTTTGTGAGAAGCGGTGTTCTCAGGTTTGGAACCACGCAGCAAAAAAAAGAAACCATGCACAGGCATGGAACGATAGTGGGAGGCGCAGCATGAATTTGGAAAAGCTTCATCAGGAGGTAATCCGGCTGGTGCTGGAAGCAGGACGTTTGGCCAAAGAAAAAAGTGTAACCGGCATCAAGGCCAAGGGCGCTTTTGATTTTGTTACTCAAACCGATCAGATGGTGGATGCCCTTTTGCGCAAGGAGCTGGCAGAGCTTTTGCCGGGGAGCCACTTTGTAACGGAAGAGAACGATGACCGTGATTACAGCTATGTGGAGCCCACTTGGGTGGTAGATCCTATTGATGGAACCAGCAACCTGATTTTTGGCATGAACCAGTCCGCCGTTTCGGTGGCCTTGCTGGTGGAGGGGGTTCCAACCTCTGGTGTGGTATACAATCCCTTTACCGACGAACTGTTTACTGCTCTGCGGGGAGCCGGCGCCTATCTCAACGGGGAACCCATTCATGTTTCCGGGCACCGCACCATGGGTGAAACCCTTATTGGTGTGGGAACCAACCCTTATAATAAAGAAAATACAGCCGTAACCTTTGCTATTATTGAGGCTGTCTTCCGGGATTGTGTGGATATCCGCAGAATGGGAGCCGGCGCGTTGGATATCTGTCTGGTAGCCTGCGGGCGGCTGGGCGGCTTCTTTGAGAAAAACCTGAAGCCTTGGGATATTGCCGCAGGTATGGTGATTTTGCTGGAGGCCGGGGGCGTATGCGTTGGATGGGATGGCAAGCCTCTTGCTTTGACTGGGCCGGAGGATGTTTTGTGCTCCAACGGCTTTTTGCAGGAAACACTGATGGGGTATATTTCCCGAAAGGGGTAAAAGGTACCCATTAAAACCTGAGTGCTATAGCTGGTCTAATTTTGGCCGCTTGTTCGTATATATACTTAGAGGCTTGAAAGCTGTCCGCTTTGTGCAGGCAGAGGCTTCTGTATACATGGAAGATGAATGCCACAGGAGGAGAAAGAAAGCGTGAAGCAAAAAAAACTTGGAATTTGGCTGCTGCTTGCGGGAGTCTTGTGCCTGCTGGTGGCCCTTATACTGATGATCACAGTGGAAACCTTTTGGACCTCCATTTTGTTTGTCACTTCACTGCTGCTGAACACAGCGGGGATTACATTGATGCGTTCCAAATCATAACACGAGGATTCACAGCCCGGCACCCCCTGAGGGCGCAGTGGCAACGAAGATTTATATATAGAGAAGGTGAGCCCTATGCCTGAATTTTTAAAACGGAGCTGGGCTGTAGTCAATCTGGATCATCTGGCGCACAATGTCGGGGTGATCCGGGAGCAGCTCCAGCCTGCGTGTATGCTTATGGGAGTGGTCAAGGCAGATGCCTACGGCCACGGGGAATGTTATATATCCGCCGAGCTGGAAAGGCTGGGTGTCAACTGGTTCGGTGTTTCTAATATCAACGAGGCAATTGCTCTTCGGGAGCAGGGAATTGAAAAGCCCATTCTTATTTTTGGCGCTACCCCGCCGGAGCACGCTGGGGCGCTGAGCCGGCACAGCATTACCCAAGCGGTTTACTCGCTGGAATATGCCGGCCTTCTTCAAGCGGCGGCGGCGGATGCGGGCGTTACATTGCAGATGCATATTAAGGTGGATACCGGCATGTCCCGTCTGGGCTTTGTGGCGGCGGAGGATAAATGGGAACAAACGGTGGAGGACATTACCAAGGCATGCCGCCTCCCCAACCTGCGGGCACAGGGGATTTTCACCCACTTTGCCAGCGCCGATGAGTTGGATGAGGATGGCGCCGGGTATACCAGCCGGCAGTTCGAAGCCTTTGAACAAATCATTTTGCAGTTGAGTGAGCGGGGGATTCTCTTTGAGCTGCACCACTGCTGCAACAGCGCCGGTGTGATGAACTATCCCCATATGCATATGGATATGGTGCGGCCCGGTATTTTGCTTTATGGGCTTCTGCCCAGCGGGGACTGTGCCGGCAAACTGGATATTAAGCCGGTGATGGAGCTGTATTCATCTGTTTCTATGGTTAAGGAAATCCCGGAGAATACCGCTGTCAGCTATGGGCGGATTTATCACTCCCATCGCCCGACCCGGGTTGCCACTGTGGCTATTGGCTATGCCGATGGCTATGAGCGGGCGCTTTCCAACAAATCTCGGATGCTGGTGCGGGGGCAATATGCCAATGTCATAGGCCGGGTGTGTATGGATCAGCTAATGCTGGATGTGACCCATATCCCGGAGGTATCTGCCGGGGATTTGGTTACCATTGTAGGGCAGGATGGCGAAAACACCCTGACCTTTGATGAAATGGCGGAGCTTTGCGGCACTGTAAATTATGAGAAGGTCTGCCTTTTGGGGCGACGTGTGCCCCGGGTTTACCGCAGGAATGGCAAAGATATCGTGGTGGTGGATTACAGCAGAATCCCGGTGAAATAGCAGAAAACCACCTGCATGCAGGGAAGTTAAAAAGCAATGGACTCTAAACGCAGACTGCACGGCCCGGCTGTATCTGGCAGGTCTATGAGTATAAAGGAGTGTGCTTTTTATGAGTGTCAAACGTTTTTTTGCTTTGCTGCTTAGTGTGGTGCTTATGCTCAGCGTAGCGGGCTGTGCACAGGCTGACCCGGAGGTGGATACCGAGCTCCAGCGCAAGCTGGCCTTCGGCGCCGTTCTGGCTCAGCGCAATGGGATGGATTTCACCACTCTTGGCCCTATGAACGATCTGGATAAGTTGCGCCATAAGGAAATGCTGGTTACATACTGGGGCATTTTGGATTACGATACAGCGGTATCCACTATGGAGCGCCTTCTTTATGATGGCATGACCGCTTCTACCGATGATTTTATTGGTTCCGATGAGCTGATGGCTATTTTCAGCGGACGCATGGAGGTTACTTCCGAAGTCAAGCAATATCTGGCGGCGGATTTGGCCGATTACCAAAAGGCCATAGACTTTTTGGAGGAGTATGGTTACGAGCGGGAGAAGCTGGGGGCCATGACCACTTCTATAGCATGGGATTTGGATCGCCTTGTCACCGTAGCCCGGTGGTGCGTGGGCGTGGAATATCTCACCAAGGAAGAAGCTATGCCTTATATCGATGAAGCGGTTTCCAAGGCTGTGGATAGTTATGAGAGCTGGGAAGATTATTTTGCCGGTGTGGTTCTGGGCCGCTGCCTGACCTATGATGGTGATGTGGAGCAAAACCGGCAGGTGGCCGACGATTTGCTCAAGAACAAAAACAGCATCTATAAAAAGGTTGACTTTAAGCTGGCTGTTTAACTTACTTTCTTTTTAGAAAAAAAGAAAGTAAGCAAAGAAAAACCGTATTCTTTTGCACTTATCCCCGCCGGAGGCTGGAGGGGGTCTATGGGGGAACTGGTTCCCCCATAAGGCGCTTTGTGGCCGCAGCTTTGCGAAGGACACTTTTGCATTTTCCGCAGAAAATGTAAGCGCCCAAAAGTAGGCAAAGAAAAACCATATTCTTTCAAATTGTCCTTAGAAAATGCAAGCGCCGAAAAGCAGGTAAAGGGACGTTAAACTGGGTTTAACGAATCACTCCATTTGGGGCTGTATTGGCTTCCCCGGAACAAGATTTGCTCCGGGGAAGTGCTTTTTGTTATTCGAGCAGCCAGATTTGGACATATTATCTAAATTTATGTCTATAATTAATCCTGTAGCCGTCAAATAAGGGAATTTTTGTTAAATTAAAAAAAAGATTGCAAAATTCCTCAAAATTTGGTATTCTAATCAAGCGTGACTGCACAAGATATGCGTTGAAGCAGGAGGTTGCCGCTTATTGGCGGGGAATTTCTGTGGAGTATGTCCGATTTCAAACCGGGCGACTTTTATTATTGTTCACAAAAGAGCCAAAGCCCTTAGGGGTTTTGCGGCTGTTTTGCTTTACTGCGAAAAGTCCCGGATAAACCCATGCTTGCATGGTTTAGCCGGGTTTTTACATGGGAAAGTTTGAAACACACGGCACAGTGGATGATAGGAAAAGCGTCACCAAAAGCAAAACTTAAGGAGGCGATAAATGTGGCAGTCAAGGAAAAAATTCGGATCAGACTAAAAGGATACGACCCTCAGTTGGTGGATGCCTCTTCGGCTAAGATCGTGGAGACAGCCAAGCGGACCGGAGCCCGTGTAAGCGGCCCCATCCCCCTTCCCACCGAAAAAGAGATCGTAACCGTTCTCCGTGCTGTTCATAAGTACAAGGACAGCCGTGAGCAGTTTGAGATGAGAACCCACAAAAGACTCATTGACATTCTGAGACCTTCCAACAAAACAATGGAAGCCCTCACTAGTCTTGAGCTCCCTGCTGGCGTCGAAGTTGAAATTAAACTTTAAGGCGTAGGCAAGGTCACGTTGGCTAAGGGCCAACCAATAACCTGAAGGAGGAAAAACAGAGTATGCAAAAATGCATCGTAGGCAAAAAAATCGGCATGACCCAGATTTTTGACGAGAACGGAAAAGTGATCCCTGTAACCGTTTTGGAAGCTGGCCCCTGTGTTGTCGTTCAAAAGAAAACAGTCGAAAACGACGGCTACGAAGCCGTGCAGATCGGCTATGGCGACATCTCGGATAAGGCTGCAAGCAAACCCCTCAAGGGCCACTTTGCAAAATCCGATCTGCCTGTCAAGCGCCATCTGAAGGAGTTTCGTTTAGACGATTGCTCCGCTGTCAGCGTAGGCGACATCATCAAGCCCGATACCTTTGTGGTGGGCGATACTGTTGATGTTTGCGGCGTGTCCAAAGGTAAAGGCTATGCCGGTACCGTTAAGCGTCACAATGGCGCTATCCAGAAGAAATCCCACGGTGGCGGCCCTGTTCATCGGCACGCCGGTTCCATGGGCGCCTGCTCCACACCTTCCCGTGTTATGAAGGGCAAGAAACTGCCTGGTCACATGGGCGCTGAGCAGGTCACCGTTCAAAATCTCGATGTTGTGAAGATCGACGCTGAGAACAACCTGATTGCGCTGCGGGGCGCTGTGCCCGGCCCTAAGGGCGGCATCGTTTACCTGACTGACAGCGTCAAGCAGGCTTAAGGGAAGGAGGAAACACAATGCCTAAAGTAACAGTATATGATATGACCGGCAAATCGGTCGGCGATATGGAGCTTGCGGATACCGTTTTTGGTATTAACCCCAGCAAGTCCGTTATGCACGCCGCGGTTGTGAATTACCTCGCCAATCAGCGTCAGGGCACACAGTCCACACTGACCCGGACCGAGGTACAGGGAGGCGGCCGCAAGCCCTGGAGACAAAAAGGAACCGGACATGCCCGCCAGGGTTCCATCCGGGCTCCCCAGTGGAGACACGGCGGTATTGCCTTGGGCCCCAAGCCCCGGGATTACAGCTACTCTCTCAACAAAAAGGTGAAGAGACTGGCCATTAAATCGGCTTTCTCCTCCAAGGTGCTGGATAACGATATGATCGTTGTTGATTCCATCACACTGGATGCCTACAAAACCAAGGATATGGTCAAAATGCTGACCGCTCTTGGCGCAAAGAAAAAGGCCCTTATCGTGATGCCCAGCGTGGATGACAAAATCATCCGCAGTGCTGGCAACATCCCCGGCGTCAAAACCGCAATCCCCGGTACCCTCAATGTGTACGACATTCTTAACTGCGACACATTTATTGTGGCAAAAGATGCCGTGACCAAGATCGCGGAGGTGTATGCATAATGAAAGCACCACAGGATATTATTCTGGCTCCGGTTATCACCGAGCGCAGCATGTCCGGAATCGCCATCAAGAAATATACCTTCAAGGTAGCCAAGGATGCCGGCAAGATCGAGATCCGCCACGCGGTGGAAAGCCTCTTCCCCGGTACCAAGGTTAAGGCGGTCAACACCATGCATGTCCGTGGCCATGAGCGTCGGCAGGGCCGTTACACCGGCTTTACCCCCAGCTGGAAAAAGGCCATTGTTACTGTCACTGAGGACAGCAAGGGCATCGAGTTCTTCGAGAGCATGGTCTAAGGGCAGGTTCTCCTAGCCTAGTGTATGGGGTTCTCATAACCCCGCAAAATAATATGAGGAGAGTGAAACTCACATGGCTATAAAGAGCTTTAAGCCGACAACCCCTTCCCGCCGCCAAATGACGGTTACGGATTACTCGGGGCTGTCAAAGGTTGAGCCGGAAAGAAGCCTGCTCACCAGCCTGAAGAAAAATTCAGGCCGCAACAACTTGGGCCGTATCACTGTTCGCCATAGAGGCGGCGGCAATCGGCGCAAATACCGTATCATCGACTTCAAGCGGGACAAGGCCGGCATTCCTGCCACTGTTCTGACTCTGGAGTATGATCCTAACCGCAGCGCCCACATTGCTCTTCTTCAGTATGAAGACGGCGAAAAGCGCTATATCATCGCTCCCAACGAGCTGAAAGTCGGCGACACTGTCGTTTCTGGTGCTGGCGCAGACATCAAGCCCGGTAATGCAATGCCTATGGCCAGCATTCCGGTTGGTACCTTTATCCATAACGTAGAGCTTTATCCCGGAAAAGGCGCTCAGCTGGCCCGCTCCGCTGGTATCATGGCTCAGCTCATGGCTAAAGAAGGTGCCTACGCACTGGTTAGACTGCCCTCCGGCGAGCTTCGCAACGTACCGGTTGGCTGCATGGCTACCATCGGTCAGGTCGGCAACACCGACCATGAAAATGTATCCTACGGTAAAGCCGGCCGTAAACGCCACATGGGTTGGAGACCTCAGGTTCGTGGTTCTGTCATGAACCCCTGCGATCACCCCCACGGCGGTGGTGAAGGCAAGAGCCCTGTGGGCCGTTCCGGACCTGTTACCCCTTGGGGCAAGCCGGCTTTGGGTTACAAGACTCGCAAGAAGCATAACCGGAGCGATAAGTTCATTGTTAAGCGCAGAGGCGCCAAGTAAGGGCTGAAAGGAGGCATTCACAGATGGGCAGAAGCGTAAAAAAGGGACCATTCGTGCAACCTAAGCTGCTCAAGCGCGTTCAGGATATGAACGAGAACAAAGAGAAAAAGGTACTCAGGACATGGAGCCGCGCATCCACCATTTTCCCCGATTTTGTGGGTCACACCTTTGCGGTGCATGACGGCAGAAAGCATGTTCCTGTATATGTTACAGAGGATATGGTTGGCCACAAGCTGGGAGAATTTGCGCCTACGCGCACATACCGCGGCCATGCCGGAGCCAAAAAGAGCGGCAAATAGAAGGTGCCGAAAGGAGGAAGACACATGGAAGCAAGGGCTTATTTAAAACATGCCCGTATTTCGCCCCGCAAGGTGCAAATTGTGCTTGATTTGATTCGCAACAAGCCGGTTGATATGGCAACTGCTATATTGAAGTATACCCCCAAATCCGCATGCGAGCCGCTTGAGAAGCTTCTGAAATCGGCAATGGCCAATGCGGAAAACAACCACAACATGGATAAAAACTCCCTGTATGTGGCGGAATGCTTTGTAACCCCCGGGCCGACCCTCAAGAGGATTCGTCCCTCGGCCAAGGGCAGAGCTTTCCGGGTTCTGAAAAGAACCTCACACGTTACCATTGTGCTTAAAGAGCGCGAAGAATAGTCGAAAGAGGAGGTAAACTATGGGCCAAAAAGTAAATCCGCACGGTCTTCGTGTTGGTGTAATCAAGGATTGGGATTCCCGCTGGTTTGCTCGTGACAATGCTTTCGGCGATACTTTGGTTGAGGATTATAACCTGCGCAAGTACCTCAAGAAAGCTCTGTATGACGCTGGTATCCCCCGCATTGAAATCGAGCGTGATGCCACTAAGGTGCGCATTCACATTCACTGCGCCCGCCCCGGTATTGTTATCGGCAAGGGTGGTTCCGAAATCGAAAAAACCCGCAAGCAGTGCGAAACTATCATCAACAAAAACCGCTCTGAGAAGCTGGCTGTTTATGTTAATGTGGTTGAAGTCAAGCAGGTGGATAAAAACGCCCAGCTTGTCAGCGAAAACATTGCAGCTCAGTTGGAGGGACGTGTTTCTTTCCGCCGCTGCATGAAGCAGGCCATCGGCAGAGCCATGCGCTTTGGTGCCAAGGGTATCAAGGTTCAGGTTTCCGGCCGTTTGGGCGGCGCTGAAATCGCCCGTACTGAACATTATCATGAGGGCACCATTCCTCTGCAGACCCTGAGAGCTGACATTGACTACGGCTTTGCCGAAGCCAACACCACCTACGGGAAAATCGGCGTCAAGGTCTGGATCTACGCCGGAGAGGTGCTACAGGATGTCAGAAAGCAGCAGCCCCGCAGGGATCGGGAAGGAGGCAAACGTTAATGCTTCTGCCTAAGAGAGTTAAATACAGACGTGTTCACAGAGGCCGCATGAAGGGCAAGGCCACCCGCGGCAATAAGGTCACCTACGGTGATTTCGGCCTGCAGGCCACCGAGCCGGCTTGGATTACTTCCAACCAGATCGAGGCCGCTCGTATCGCCATGACCCGTTACATCAAGCGTGGCGGTCAGGTATGGATCAAGATTTTCCCCGATAAGCCGGTTACTGAAAAACCCGCCGAAACCCGCATGGGCTCCGGTAAGGGCAGCCCGGAATACTGGGTGGCTGTTGTTAAGCCCGGCCGTGTTATGTTTGAAATCGGTGGCGTTTCTGAGGAACTTGCTCGTGAGGCTATGCGCCTTGCATCCCACAAGCTGCCGATCAAGTGCAAGTTTATTCTCAAGGAAGATAAGGAGGGCGATCAGATATGAAGGCTACCGAAATTCGGGAACTTTCCGAGGCTGAGCTGGGTCAAAAGCTGAGCGATCTTAAAGCCGAGCTTTTCAATCTTCGCTTCCAGCACGCTATCAACCAGCTTGAGAATCCCATGCGGCTCAAGACTGTCCGCAAGGATATTGCCCGGGTGAAAACCATTATCAAGCAGCGCGAACTTGGCAGCGTGAAACAGTAAGGGAAGGGAGGAATAAGCTGTGAGTGATCGGAACCTTAGAAAATCCAGAACCGGCAAGGTTGTCAGCGATAAGATGGATAAAACTGTTGTTGTTGCCATTGTTGACAATGTGCGGCACCCCCTTTACAAAAAGATCATCAAGCGCACCATCAAGGTTAAAGCCCACGACGAAAAGAACGAATGCGGCGTTGGCGATACTGTTGAATTGATGGAAACACGCCCCTTGTCTAAGGACAAACGGTGGCGGGTGGCCCGGATACTGGAAAAGGCGAAATAAGCAAATCCCCACATGCAGTCTAATTTAAGCGCCCGCCTTTTGCGGGTAGAGACTCTGCCAAAGCAGAGTACAGGTAAGTTAGTCGAAAGGAGGAACGCACTGTGATACAGATGCAGACCTATCTCAAGGTTGCGGATAACACCGGCGCAAAAGAGCTTATGTGTATCCGTGTTTTAGGCGGTTCCAGAAGACGTTATGCCAACATTGGCGATGTCGTTGTGGCTTCCGTTAAGAAAACCGCCCCCGGCAGCAATGTCAAAAAGGGCGATGTTGTAAAAGCTGTTATTGTTCGTTCCGCTAAGGGTCTTCGGAGAAGTGATGGTACCTACATCCGCTTTGATGACAATGCGGCGGTTATTATTCGTGAAGATAAAAACCCCAGAGGTACCCGTATTTTTGGGCCTGTGGCAAGAGAGCTGCGCGAAAAGGAATATCTTAAAATCCTGAGCCTTGCTCCCGAAGTATTGTGATTGGAGGTGTCGTGAAATGAATAAGGTTCATGTTAGAAAAGGCGACACAGTCGTGATCCTGTCGGGTAAGGATAAGGGCAAAAAGGGCAAGATCCTTGCGGTCAGCCCTAAAGAGGGAAAGGTCATTGTTGAAGGTCTCAACATGATGACCAAGCATGTCAAGCCTCGGCGTATGGGCGATCCCGGCGGTATTATTCCGGCTGAGGGCGCACTGTATTCCAGCAAGGTCATGCTGGTTTGCCCCAAATGTGGCAAACCCACCCGTCTTGGCCATAAGATCCTGAGCGACGGCGAGAAAAAGCGCCTGTGCAAGAACCAAGGCTGTGGCGAAACATTTTAAGTGAGGAGGATGGAAACATGGCAAGAATGCGAGAGCTCTACACAAGTGAGATCGCTCCTGCTCTGATGAAAAAGTTCGGCTATAAAAGTGTCATGCAAATCCCGAAGCTTGAAAAGATCGTCGTAAATATTGGTTGTGGCGAAGCCCGCGACAATCAAAAGATGATGGATGCAGTGATGGATGACCTGGCAAAAATCACCGGCCAAAAGGCTGTTGTGTGCAAGGCCCGCAAATCTGTGGCTAATTTCAAGCTCCGTGAGGGCATGGTGATCGGCGCCAAGGTAACGCTGCGCGGTGAGCGGATGTATGAATTTGCAGACCGCCTCTTTAATGTGGCACTGCCCCGTGTGCGTGACTTCCGTGGTATCAATCCCAACGGTTTTGATGGCAGAGGTAACTACTCCTTTGGCCTCAAAGAACAGCTGATCTTCCCCGAGATCGACTACGATAAGATCGATAAGGTTCGCGGCATGGATATCAACTTTGTTACCACCGCGAAAACCGACGAGGAATCCAAAGAGCTTTTGGGCCTTTTGGGCGCTCCGTTTACTAAGTAAGGAGGATTGGACTGTGGCTAAAAAGTCTATGATAGCGAAACAGCGCGGGTTGGCCAAATTTTCCACAAGAGCGTATAACCGCTGCAAAATTTGTGGAAGGCCACACGCCTACCTTCGCAAGTTCGGCGTTTGCCGCATCTGCTTCCGGGAGCTTGCCTATAAGGGCCAGATTCCTGGTGTTAAAAAAGCCAGCTGGTAATCAGCGGGTTTTGGCGGCTATTTAATGATAATGAGTTTTAAGCACGAGCAAAGGAGGTAGACGGCATGCATGTAACCGATACCATCGCTGACATGCTGACACGTATCCGCAACGCCAATTCGGCGAAGCATGATACTGTTGATATCCCTGCGTCTAAAATGAAGAAGGCTATTGCTCAGATTCTTGTTGACGAGGGATATGTTAAAAACTTCACCGTTGCGGAAGACGGCAAACAGGGCGTTATCCGCATCACTCTGAAGTATGGTCAAAGCAAATCCCAGGTTATCTGTGGACTGCGCAGAATTTCTAAGCCCGGTTTGCGTATTTATACTAGCTGTGAGGACATGCCAAAGGTTATGAAGGGGTTGGGTATTGCCATCCTTTCCACCTCTCGGGGCGTTATGACTGATAAGGCTGCTCGCAATGCCAAGGTTGGCGGCGAAGTCCTAGCTTATATCTGGTAAAGGGAGGGTAGAAAAATGAGTCGAATTGGTAAAAAACCCATCCCGGTTCCAAATGGCGTTGATGTTAACATCGATGGCAGCAAGGTGGTTGTCAAGGGCGCTAAGGGAACGCTTTCCGGCGAATTTTCCCCTCTTATGACCATCACCCGGGAAGGAAACGAAATTCTCGTAACACGCCCCAATGATGAAAAAGAAAACAGGAGCCTCCACGGTTTAACCCGGAGCCTGATTTTCAACATGGTGGTTGGTGTTTCTGAGGGCTTCAGCAAAACTCTGGAAGTCAACGGCGTTGGCTACAGAGCAGCAAAGCAGGGCAAAGACCTTGTTATGAATCTTGGATATTCTCATCAGGTTATTGTTCCGGAAGAAGAAGGCCTTTCTATCGAAGTGCCTGCTCCCAACCGCATTGTGGTTTCCGGCAGCGATAAGCAGAGAGTCGGCCAGCTGGCCGCTGAGATTCGCGGCAAGCGTCCTCCCGAGCCTTATAAGGGCAAGGGAATCAAATATGTTGACGAAGTTATCATCCGCAAGGAAGGTAAAGCCGGCAAGGGTAAAAAATAAGTAAGGAGGGAATAAGACATGGTGAAAAAGCCTGATCGTAACAAAGCAAGGCTGAAAAGACATGCGAGAATTCGCAACAAAGTCAGCGGCACTCCGCAGCGTCCCCGCCTGAATGTATTCCGCTCCAGCCAGCACATCTATGCACAGATTATTGATGATGTGGCCGGTGCTACACTGGTATGTGCCTCCACCCAGGATAAGGGCTTTGAAGGCAATGGCGGAAACAAAGATGCAGCCCACAAGGTGGGCAAGGCTCTGGCAGAGAAAGCTGCTGCCAAGGGCATAACCACAGTGGTTTTCGACCGCAGCGGTTATATCTATCACGGACGTATCAAAGAACTTGCAGAGGGAGCCCGCGAGGGCGGCCTGACATTCTAATTAAGGAGGGATGCTTTTTGGCACGAATTGATGGCTCTGTTCTGGACCTGACTGAGAGAGTCGTTTCCATTAACCGTGTTGCTAAAACGGTTAAGGGCGGACGTATATTCAAATTCGCAGCTCTGGTTGTTGTTGGCGACGGCAACGGCGTAGTGGGCTTTGGATTGGGAAAGGCATCCGAGGTTCCCGAGGCTATCCGCAAGGGAATTGAGGACGCCAAGAAAAACTTGCACAAGATTTCCCTGCGCGGCACAACCATTCCCCACGATGTAGTGGGCGTATTCGGAGCCGCACGGGTTTTGATGAAACCCGCCCCTCAAGGTACCGGCGTTATTGCCGGCGGTCCTGTGCGTGCGGTACTGGAAGTTGCAGGTATCAAGGATATCCGTACAAAATGCCTGCGCTCCAACAACCCCTGTAATGTGGTAACCGCAACAATCGAAGGCTTGGTATCTCTGCGTGATGCCGCCCAGATTGCCGCCACTCGGGGCAAAACTGTTCAGGAAATCCTGGGCTAGGGAAGGATGGTCGGTTATGAACTACAGTATCAAATTGGTTAAGAGCCTCATTGGTAGCAAGAAAGATCAGATCGCCACCGCCCATAGCCTTGGGCTTAAGAAAATCGGTCAGGTTGTTACTCAGCCTGACAATGCAGCTACCAAAGGTAAAATCGCAAAAATCGCTCACCTGGTTGAGGTGAAACAAGCTTAAGGTAAGGAGGTGCAGTGAAATGAAATTGCATGAGCTTTCTCCGGTTCCCGGGTCAAACAAAAAGGTATACCGCAAAGGCAGAGGCGCCGGCTCGGGTAACGGAAAAACAGCCGGTAAGGGCCATAAGGGACAAAAAGCTCGCTCCGGTGGTACACGTCCCGGCTTTGAAGGTGGCCAGATGCCTCTTCAAAGACGTATCCCCAAGCGCGGCTTCAACAACATTTTTGCTGTTCGTTATGCTACGCTGAATATTCAGGATCTCAATAAGCTTGAGGAGGGTTCTGTGGTGGATGTCCAGACTGTTATTGCAGCCGGACTTCTGAAAAAGCCATTGGATGGTCTCAAGATTCTTGGGAAGGGCGAGCTGACTAAAAAGCTGACTGTTAACGCAGCTGCTTTTTCAGCTACTGCTAAGCAAAAGATCGAACAGGCTGGCGGGAAGGCTGAGGTGATATAGGTGCTAGAAACCATAAGAAACGCTTGGAAAATAGCTGACCTTAGGTCTAAGATCCTATATACCTTGATGATTCTCATGGTCTATCGCATTGGTTCCGCCATACCCGTTCCCTTTCTTGACGCCTCTGTGCTGCAGACTATGATGAGTCAGGCCGGCGGCGGACTGCTGGGGTATGTGGATATACTCACCGGCGGCGCTTTTGCGAACGCAACGCTGTTTGCCATGGGTATTTCTCCCTATATCACATCATCTATTGTGGTTCAGCTTTTGGCTGTAGCAATCCCTTATTTGGAGCAACTTTCCAAAGAAGGCGAAGCAGGCCGCAAAAAGATGAATCTAATCACCCGCTGGGTTACTCTTGGGCTCGCTTTGATTCAGTCTTTCGCCTATTACATGCTGAATCGGCGCCCCACCAATACCGGCGCGGTTGCTGTTAAGTATCTGGATGGCTTCCCGGGTGTTTTCTCCGCACTGGTTATCATTCTCACCTTTACCGCTGGTTCTATGATGGTGGTATGGCTGGGTGAGCAGATCGACCACAAGGGCATTGGCAACGGTATTTCCATTATCCTGTTTGCCGGTATTATCTCCCGCGGACCCTCCATTGTCTTGAAAATGGCTGCTTACATTGGGCTTGCCAATGAAGGCCAGACCCAGTATTATGTGCTGGTTCCCCTGATTGTGGTAATGTTCGTTGTTATGATCGGGCTGATTATTCTCATGACCACTGCTGAGCGGAGAATTCCGGTTCAGTATGCCAAGAGAGTGGTAGGACGTAAGTTCTACGGCGGCCAGTCCAGCCATATTCCCGTAAAGGTAACCATGTCCGGCGTTATGCCGATCATCTTTGCCAGTGCTCTGCTGAGCATTCCGGGACTTATTCAGGGTTTTGTTGACCCTTACAACGAGCGCTGGATCGGCAAGGTGCTGTCTTTGTTCAATTACAACACCATCTGGTATGCACTTCTTTACTTGCTGCTGATCATTGCGTTTAACTATTTCTATGTGTCCATTCAGTATAATCCAATTGAAATGGCCAATAATCTGCGTAAAAACAACGGTGCCATCCCCGGTATCCGGCCCGGCAGACCTACTTCTGATTTCATTGCCCGGGTCATCAGCAAAATTACCTTGGTGGGCGCTTTGTTTATCGCTGGTGTTGCCATTCTACCCATCATCCTCGGCAACGTTTTCAAAATTAACATTGCCTTGGGCGGAACTTCCATCATCATTGTTGTGGGCGTGGCTCTGGATACAGTCCGGACTTTGGAATCCCAGATGATGATGCGTCACTACAAAGGCTTTCTTGAATAAGAAAGAGTAACCAGAGAGTGAGGTAGAGCTATGAATTTGATTTTACTGGGAGCCCCCGGAGCGGGGAAAGGCACACAGGCCGAGATTATCTGCGATAAGCTCCAGATTCCGGCCATCAGCACAGGAAACATTATCCGCGAGGCTCTTAAATCCGGCACTGAAGCTGGTCTTCAGGCTAAAAGCTACATGGAGGCAGGCGGTCTTGTCCCCGATGAGATCGTGATTGCCATCATCAAGGAGCGGCTGGCACAGCCGGATTGCCAAAACGGCTTCATTCTCGATGGTTTTCCCCGCACTGTGGGGCAGGCCAAGGCTCTGGATACCATGGGTGTGGTCATTGATAAGGTTATCGATATCGAAGTTTCAGACGAAGATATTGAGCGCCGCTTGACCCAGCGCCGTGTGTGCGGAGACTGTGGCTCCAGCTACCATCTGATCTATAAGCCCTCCGCCAAGGAAGGCCTTTGCGATCGGTGCGGCGGCGGCCTTGTCACCCGTAAGGATGACAGCCCCGAGACTGTGAGGGAGCGCCTGAAAGTTTACCACGATCAGACCGAACCCTTAAAGGATTACTACGATTCGGTAGGGAAGCTGTTTATTGTGGAAGGTCAGGAGGAGCTTGAGGATACAACCCGGCTCACCTTGGCAGCACTTGAGGCGTAAGCGGATGATTCTACTCAAGAATAAATCCGAGCTGGAACTCATGCGGGCGGCTGGCCGCATCTCCAATCAGGCTCTTTTGGTTGGCGGTGAGGCGGTCAAGCCGGGTGTCTCTACGGCACATATCAACCGGCTGATCGAGAACTATATCCGTTCTCAGGGGGCGATTCCCTCCTTTCTGGGTTACGGCGGTTTTCCGGCTTCGGCCTGTATTTCTATCAATGAGCAGGTGATTCACGGCATTCCCGGGGATCGCATCATTGAGGAAGGCGACATCGTCAGCATTGACGTTGGAGCGTATTATAAGGGATTTCACGGAGACAATGCGGCCACCTTTGGGGCGGGCGTAATTTCTCCCGAGGCAAGGTCCCTGCTGGAAGCCACCAAGGATAGCCTTTATAAGGGTATTGAAGCGGCAACAGTGGGAGCGAGGATCGGAGACGTTTCCTTCGCGGTGCAGAACCATGTTGAACAGTTTGGGTATGGAGTTGTCCGCAGCTTTGTAGGTCACGGTGTAGGCAAAGATATGCACGAATCCCCCGAGGTGCCCAATTATGGGAAGCCCGGGCGGGGCGTGCGGCTTGCTGCCGGCATGACCATCGCTATTGAACCCATGATTAACATCGGAACTCATGAGGTCAAGACGCTGTCGGATGGCTGGACCGTTGTTACTGCTGACGGCAGCCTTTCCGCCCACTTTGAACACAGCATTGCTATTACTGATAACGGCCCTGTCATTTTGACTCAGGCTTGAGAAGGCGGGCGGCGGTATGATAGAAGGCACTGTTGTAAAATCTGTGGCAGGCCACGATCAGAATCGGTTTTATGTGATCACTAAAATAGAGCCGGGCTTTGTGTGGATTGCCGATGGACGTTTAAGAAAGCTGGAAAAACCAAAGCGTAAAAATATACTCCATATCAAAAAAACCAATACGGCGCTGTCACTGGAAAAAATCAGCACCGATAAAAAACTCAGAGAGGCGCTGCGGCCTTTTAACGAGGCTCTGTGTGGTGCCCCCCAACAAGGAGGTTTTTAGCTTGTCGAAGGAAGACGTTATCGAAGTAGAAGGCGTAGTTCTTGAATCCTTACCCAACGCTCAGTTTCGTGTGGAGCTGCCCAACAAGCATGTGCTGTTGGCGCATATTTCAGGGAAGCTGCGTATGAATTTTATCCGGATTTTGCCTGGGGATAAAGTGACGGTGGAAATCTCACCCTATGATTTAACCAAGGGGCGCATTACCTGGCGCTCTAAGTAAAGCTTGAGGCAGAAACGGCTCTTTTGGGCCGGAGGCTTTGGCGCTCCCGAGGCCCGAAACTTTGCCTTAAACACTAGGAGGTAATTTTAAATGAAAGTGAGACCTTCTGTTAAGCCAATCTGCGAGAAGTGCAAGGTTATTAAACGCAAGGGCCGCATCATGGTCATTTGCAGCAATCCCAAGCACAAACAGCGTCAAGGCTAGATTCACAACTTTCTGTACAATGGAGGTGCAAACTAAATGGCTCGTATAGCTGGTGTAGACCTGCCCAGAGAAAAGAGAGTCGAGATCGGCCTGACCTATATTTTAGGAATCGGCCGCAAGACCGCCAAGGATATTCTGGCCGCCACCGGGGTGAATCCTGATATCCGTGTGCGCGACCTGACCGAGGCCGATGTAGCCACCCTGCGTGATTACATCGATAAGCACGTTATGGTAGAAGGCGACCTGCGCAGAGATACCGCCCTGAACATCAAACGTCTGATTGAGATTGGCTGCTACCGCGGCGTGCGTCACAGAAAGGGCCTGCCTGTAAGAGGCCAGCGCTCCAAGACCAACGCTCGCACAAGAAAAGGCCCCAAGAAGACTATTGCCAATAAGAAGAAGTAAGGGAGGGATTTCGCAAAATGGCAAAAGCAACTGCTAAAAAGGCTACCACCCGCCGCCGCCGCGAGAAAAAAAATATTGAGCGGGGCGCCGTGCATATTCAGTCCACTTTTAACAACACCATTGTTACCATTACCGATACTAAGGGCAATGCACTTTCCTGGGCAAGCGCCGGTGGCTTGGGCTTTAGAGGCTCTCGTAAGTCCACTCCTTTTGCTGCTCAGACTGCTGCTGAAACAGCCGCCAAGGCTGCTATGGAGCATGGCCTGAAAGTCGTTGAGGTCTTTGTTAAAGGCCCCGGTTCTGGTCGTGAAGCCGCAATCCGCGCCCTTCAGGCTGCTGGACTTGAGGTTAACATGATCAAGGATGTAACCCCCATCCCCCACAATGGTTGCCGCCCGCCCAAAAGACGGCGCGTATAATTTAACGGTTTCTACGGAGGTGAAATAGATGGCAGTAAACAGAGATCCGATTGTTAAAAAGTGCAGGGCGCTGGGAATCAGCACCGCTGTATTGGGCTATAGCAAGGAGTCCCGCCGTAATCCCGGCGGTCAGCGCCGCCGCAAGCCCAGTGAATATGGCCTGCAGCTCAAAGAGAAGCAGAAAGCCAAGTTCATCTACGGAGTTTTGGAAAAACAGTTCCGCAATACCTTTGAAAAGGCAGCTAAGATGCAGGGCATGACCGGTGAAAACCTGCTGGTGCTTCTCGAGAGACGCCTTGATAACGTAGCCTTTTTGATGGGCTTCGGTGAAACCAGAAGACAGGCTCGCCAGTTGGTTGGCCATGGTCATATTCTGGTAAACGGCAAGCGCGTAAACGTTGCCTCCTATCGTGTGAAGGTGGGCGATGTGATTGGTGTCAAATCCTCTGCTAAGGCTACTGAGCTTTGGAAGGGCTTTGCTGAAAACGCTAAGACTTTCCCTGCTTGGCTGAGCGGAACCACCGCTGGCTTTGAAGGCAAGGTTGAGCGCTTCCCCACTCGTGAAGATATCGATATTCCTGTGAATGAGACTCTTATCGTTGAGCTTTACAGCAAGTAACACCTTGTCAAAAGGGATCATCCGATTGGTTTTTTGGTCTGGCTGGGCTGCGTTTTTGCAGCTTGCCAAGGCTATATCCCATTCGTTAATCCGCCTAATCAGCAGGGAACGAAAAATAGGCAGTGCTTTGCTGCCTTTATAAGGAGGGACTCTTTTGGTAAAAATTATCGAACCGAAGATTGAAACGGCTGAGCTGAAACCCGATGGCACTTATGGCAAATTTATCGGCGAACCGCTCGATCGCGGCTTTGGTACAACGTTGGGCAACAGTCTGAGACGCGTGCTGCTCTCCTCCCTTCCCGGTGTTGCTGTAATTTCAGTTAAAATTGATGGTATTCAGCATGAATTTTCCACCATCCCCGGAGTCAAAGAGGATGTTACTGAGATTATTCTCAACATTAAAGGGCTGACTGCCAAGCTTTATACCGATGAGCCTAAGACGGTGCGAATCGAAGCCGAAGGCGAATGTGAAGTGACGGCCGGCTCCATTGAGGTGGATGCCGAGGTGGAGATTCTGGAGCCCGGGATGCACATTGCAACCCTTGGCGCTGGAGCTAAGCTTTCCATGGAAATTACACTCAAAAAGGGTCAGGGCTATGTTTCGGCCGAGCGCAATAAGCAGCTTGAGCTGGAGAAGGCTCCCATCGGCACCATTCCGGTGGATAGCATTTACACCCCGGTTCTTAAAGTGAACTACATGGTGGAAAATACCCGCGTGGAACAGATTACCGACTACGATAAGCTGACTCTTGAAGTCTGGACCGATGGAACAATCTCCGCTAAGGAGGCCGTCAGTCTGGCTGCCAAGATTCTCAATAGACAACTCAACCACTTTGTGGATTTATCCGATGAAGTGAGTTCTACCGAAATTCTTGAAAAGAAAGAGGAGAACGGCAAGGAAAAAGCCCTTGAGATGACCATTGAGGAACTTGACCTGTCTGTCCGCGCCTTTAACTGCCTCAAGCGTGCCGGGGTCAACACTGTCAACGATTTGATCAACAAATCTCCTGACGAAATGATGAAAGTGCGCAATTTGGGCAAAAAATCGCTGGAAGAGGTTATCAGCAAGCTGGAATCTCTTGGATTTACCCTTAGCAGCGAAGAAGAATGATAGGCTTTTTTCAAAGATAGAGGAAATGGAGTGAACAAACATGCCAGGTACCAGGAAACTCGGCAGAGCTACCGACCATAGAAAAGCTATGCTTCGGGCCATGGTGACCTATCTCCTTGAAAACGGGAAGATTGAGACCACGGTAACCCGTGCCAAAGAAGTTCGGTCGATGACAGAAAAAATGATTACCACTGCCAAGCGGAATGACCTCCACTCCAAGCGTCAGGTAATGTCCTTCATCACCAAGGAGGATGTAACTAAAAAGCTGTTTGATGAAACGGCTCCCAAGTATGCCGACCGTCAGGGTGGCTACTGCCGTATTGTCAAGATTGGACCGCGCCGCGGTGACGCTGCAGAGATGGCAATCATCGAGCTGGTATAATATCTGCAAGCGCAGATATTAACCGTTCCATTTTTATGCCCGGCCTATGGCCATGGGCAATTATACCATAACACTTCGCTTTTATGGCATAATAACCTTAGAGCGCGCTTATTGCGTTCTGTTTTATACCCAAAACTGCTTAAAGAGCCTTGGTACAGCGTAAGCTATGCCGAGGCTCTTTTAATATTTACCACTAAAAGAATATCTCTCTTCTGCAAGACCAAGGTCACCCACAATTAAAGCCCCACGGCAAATTCCGTGAGGCTTTTTCTTATACACCCAGTGACGCTTCAGTTAGTGTCACTATAAAACCAGCTGTCTAGAACTTGACCTACTTCTTTGTCCCTTGTGCAAAATAGATCTTTCCACCAAAGGGAAAGGCCTCGATGCCGGAAACGCCCTCGGCATAAGCCTGATAAGAGGTTTCGCTGTAAAGAGGAATGATAACGCCATCCGAGAGCAGCATCAGCTCACATTGGCGGTAATACTTAACCGCTTCTTCCAAGGTGTTTGCATGAAAAGCGTTGCTCAAAGCTAAGTCATACAAAGGGTTTTGATAGCCAGAAAAGTTTTTGGGGGAATCTGAGGCGAACTGCCCCAGAAAGCCCTTAGGTTCAGAGGAATTTGAAGAAAAGGGAAGCAGCAGAATCTGATAATTTCCGGTTTCATAACGCTGCCACAGCTGATTGGCAGGCAAGTTTTTTACATTAATATAAGCGGAAAGATTCTTCTGCCACGACTGCTGTGCCATACCTAAAATCATGGAGTGGGAACCACTGTCCGGGACAAAAAGAATCGATTTTGGCAGCTTATCCAGCCCTGCCGTTTCAAGCCCCAGCTCAAAAAGATAGCTGCTACGCTGGCTGTTAAAGGGCATTGGTGAACTGACAGTAGTCAGACTTCGATAGGATTTTCCTCCCAAGCCGATGGAGGCGGGCAAAAACAGAGAGGTGGAAGTTTGCTCCGTTGTAAAATAAGGGGTAAAAGCCGAGCGATCCATTCCCTGAGCAAAGCCTTGCCGAATCAAAGTGTTGCTGTAGCCCTCCACATTCTGGTTAAAGACCAGACACCACACAGTTTTTTCCACCGGAGTAACGGCAGCATTTTTATTGGAAAGTCTGCTGAGTGCCTGCGCATCCAAGGTGATCAAATCCGATTGACCGGAAAGGAACTGCGCCACCGGGTCTGTGCGTCCCACATATAAATTGATGCCGCCTGCCGTAACGGGAAGCTGAGATTGAAAACCTGCATTTTTTCGAAGCTGTAAAGGCTTGGCTGTAGCCCACCGCTCTAACGTAAAGGGGCCATTACCCATTATAAAAGCTTTTTCAAGGCCATAACGCCCTTTAGACTGCTGGAAAAAGGTCTCCTGACAAGGCATGGCAGCACTGTTGCTCAGATATTCCAGAAAAAAGGGACTGGGAGAGCGCAGACGGATTTCAAGGGTGTGGCTATCTAAAGCAGAGACTCCCAGCTGCTGTTGGGTCAGTTTGCCAGCAAGAATTTCCTCGGCTCCCTCGATAGAAAGGTAGTTCTGGGCATAGGGGGAAGGGGAAGAGGGGCTGAACAGCCGCCGCAGTGCAAAAACAAAGTCATTGGCAGTCAAGGCTGTGCCATCGGCCCACACTGCCTGTGGGTTCAGCTGAAAGGTATAGGTAAGCTGATCCTCTGAAAGAGTATGGCTGAGAGCCGCACCATAGGCAAGCGAACCATCGGGCAGCTGCCGAAACAGGCCTTCGTAGATGTTATAAATTACAGTATGGGCCGCATCCTCTGTGGCAAATTGGGGATCGAGATTGGTAACCTCCTGATCCAGATCATACCGAAAAATGCTGTCGGCCCCGTTGGAGGCACAGCCGGTCAAGAAGATTGCCAGCAAAAAACAGCAGGCTATGGCAGCGGCCAATTTGCGCAAACGAATCAACAGGATAGCTCCCTTCAAGAGTATTTCAGGCCATACCACGGCGGTTGAGCTCGTGGTATTTTAAAATGGCAATCTGGCTTTTGGCGTCGGTGATTTCTCCATTCAAAACCATCTCCAAGGCTTGTGAAAAGGGAATCTCCTCCACCTCCAAAAACTCGTTTTCATCCAGATGCTGGGCCGTTTTAATCAGGTTCTTTGCATAGAACAGGTAAATCACTTCTTCACAGTAAGCCGGGGTGGGGTAGAGATACCCCATGGGCATAAAAACCTCTGCCTTATAACCGGTTTCCTCTTCCAGCTCTCGGATGCCGCAGGTCATGGGGGCCTCGTCCTTATCCCGCTTGCCGGCGGGTATTTCCAGCAGAGCCTTGCCGGCACCGGTGCGATGCTGGCGAACCATCAGCAGGGTATCCCGTGGGCCTATAGCCAAAATACCCACACCGCCATTATGTTCCACAACCTCCCGGGTTGTGGCGCGCTGATTTTCCAGCAGAACTGTATCTTCCCGGACGCCGATGATCTTTCCCTCATAAATGCGCCGGGTTGAAAGAACCTTTTGGGATGCTGACATATTTCATTCCACCTTTTTAAATTTTCAATTTGTCCTCATGGATAACCGACTGCTTACCATTCATATATATCACATATGCAGCAAAATGAGTAGCTTCGGCGCAAAACAGCGCAAGAATACAGAGGAGGTCGGGGAGCATGTACGAGGATTTTTTCAGCAGTCCACCTACATGGCACAGACTATGCAGGGCTATTGAAGATTTAAAGGAATCCCACAAAAGCCTGAAAGTATTTCCCATAGGGAAATCTGTGCTGGGGCGGGATATTACAGCCCTTTCGGTGGGTAACCCCATGAATGCAGTGCTGTTTGTCGGTTCCACTCACGGTATGGAATGGATTACCACCCTGCTTCTTCTGAAATTCTGTGAAAAGCTGCTCCAAAGCCTAGAAAAAGGCGGCGAGCTGGCTGAAATTAATGTAGCGAAAGCACTGCGCCAGCGGTCATTGGTGATTGTGCCCTGCCTGAATCCCGATGGGGTGGAAATCTCCCTCACCGGTTCACAAAGTGCCGGTGAACTGGCGGATTTTGTGGAAAGCATCTCAGGAGGGGATACTCTCCCTTGGCAGGCAAACAGCAGGGGTGTGGATATCAACCACAATTTTGATGCAGGCTGGACTGTTTTGCAGGAAATGGAGCGGGCGGATGGCATTACCGGCCCAGCACCCACACGCTTTGGCGGTGAGCACCCCAACAGCGAGCCGGAAACCCAGGCCATTACCACCTTTTGCATGACCTATCAGCCACGCTCCCTGTATTCTTTCCATTCCCAAGGGGAGGAAATTTATTACCGCTATGGGGATAGAACCCCCTGTCGAAGCCAGATGATGGGCCAGATTTTGGCCAGCTCCTGCGGATATACCCTCACCTCACCAGCAGGGCTTGCCTCCCATGGAGGGCTGAAAGATTGGTTTATCCAGACCTTTGCCCGCCCGGGCTTTACCATCGAGGTCGGAAAAGGGAAGAACCCTCTGCCGATCGAGGACTTCCGACCTCTTTACAGCCGCTTGGAAGAAATGCTGATGATTGCTACTCTCTTATAAAGCAGGGCATCAAACCCTTTTGCAGGCCAATTCAGGATAGAGCGTGCAGGAAGCATCTGCACGCTCTATTCTTTAGGAGGAAATATGCCGCCGGATTAGCTTCTGGGGAAGTTCTTGCGATACTCCAAATAATTCTCCAGAATCAAGGTAGCGGCCACTGCATCCACGACAGCCTTACGTTTTTTGCCCCGGGTATCGGTGGTGTTCAGAATGCCATGGGCAGCCACAGTGGTGCTTCTTTCGTCCCAAAGCTCCACAGGAACCTCTACCAGAGCGCCCAGAGCCTTAGCGAAGGCTTCGCACTTTTGGGCTCGCTCACCCACTGTGTTGTTCATGTTCTTGGGGTATCCCACAATAACCATCCCCGCATCGTATTCCACCACAGCGGCCGCCACCTTTTGCAAGGTGCTTTCCGGGTTGCGGTCGTGAATAACTCCGATGGGGGAGGCTAAAAATTCTGTACGGTCACAGCAGGCAAGACCGGTGCGGGCATCCCCCAGATCAACAGCCAGTATCTTCATTTGCAGCTTACCTCCCGGAATGGGCGCAGCACAGAGCTGGCCAAAGATTTTTCTTCCTCCGGCAGGTGGGAGGAATCGTTCATGTATTCCACAGAGATTGTGCCGTCATCCTGGTAGATGACGCAGGAAACAGCCGTGTTATCAAGCGGGGGAATTTGCAGATAATCGGGAACCTCCAAGCCGGCGGCATAGGTTAGATAACAGCGAATAGCACACCCATGAGAAACCACAGCAACCTCCTGATTGGGGTGAGCGGCGGCAATGGCATCCACAGCCTGTGCCATACGGTCATGAACCTGATAGAAGGATTCCCCGCCATCGGCTCCTTGAAATTCGCCCGGATTTTCCCGGTAGAGGCGGAAAAAGCTCATATAAGGCTCCTTGGTGCAAAGGTCATCAATAAGCATATCTTCAAATATACCACCGTTAATTTCAATGATGCCCGGTTCCACAGCAGGAGTCAAGCCATTGTAACGGACCACTCCGGCGGCGGTTCCTTGGGTACGTTTGAGAGGGCTGGTGTATACAGCGTTTAGCGGAACATCCCGAAAACGCTCAGCCAAACGTCCTATTTGCTGGTGGCCAAGGGGCGTGAGATCCCGGTCAGTAAGCCCCTGAAAGCGATTTTCAAGATTCCCCTGAGCTTGTGCGTGGCGGATGAGATACAACTTGGTCATAATGTCCTCCTTATATTCTTACCCAAAAAAGTTGAAATACAGTGCGGTTGGATGTATACTTATATACGGCCTATTCAAACAGGCCTATCAGTCAGTCGCAAGATCCTGACTTAAAACAAAACTACGAAAGGACTTATGCATTATGGAAAAAAACAAAACCCGGCAAATGGCGGTCAGCGCCATGATCGGGGCGCTCTACACTGTTCTGTGCCTTGGCTTTGCCCCTTTTAGCTTTGGTGCTGTGCAGGTTCGTCTGGCGGAGGCACTCACACTTCTGCCCATTTTTTCTCCCTTTGCAGTGGTCGGTGTAACCCTTGGGTGCGCCGTTTCCAATCTGGTGGGAGCCATGACAGGAGCCAACATCCTTGGCCTTTGGGATATCCCCTTGGGTACGCTGGCAACCTTTCTGGCGGGCATCTGCACTTGGAAGCTGCGGAACGTGCGGCTCAGTACCCGCTTTGGGAGCATTCCATGGCTGGCACCTCTGCCCCCGGTGCTGTTCAACGCACTGATCATTGGAGCCGAGCTAACGGTCATGATGACCAGCGGCAGTTGGAACACCGGCATATTCCTGATCAATGCTTTGCAGGTGGGAATCGGCCAGATTGTTTCGTGCTATGCGGTGGGCCTGCCCTTTGCTGTAGTTCTTGACCGCACCGGGGTAGCCAGACGATGCTTCGGCCCAATCGAGCATAAGGCCGGATAAACGGGAGAGCAGACTCAAACATATTGCAGGCGGTATCAACGGGTTAGCCCGAAGATGCCGCCTTTTTAATAGACTTAATGATGTAGCGGCTAGAGAATAGCGTCGGTCAGCAGGATGATCAAAGGCAGAGTTACCAAGGTCATGGTGGTGGAAACCCCCACAATTTTAGCACCGGTTTCACTGTCGCCTCCAAAGCGGGCCGGCATCAGAATGCAGGAAATCCCGCTGCCGCAGGAGCAGCAAATCACCGAGGCCAGAATGGCAATTCTTGCCGAAGAGGACCATTTGCCTATTCCCAGAGCCCATGCAAGGCCGATAACTGTCAACGGAATCACCAGAACACGCAGCAATGCTGCCCGATAGATCCGCCAGTCTGTGAGTGTTTCCCGCAGCTTGATCCGAGATAAAATCACGCCGGTAATCACCATGGAAAGAGGCGCATTCACAACATAAAGGTTTTCCATAACAGCCTCGGGAATTGCAGGCAGCCGCAGGCCGGTAAAAAACAGCAGCATTCCCACTGCAAAACCGATCACGCCGGGGTTCCATAATAGTTTTTTGAAATTCAGCGTGGTTTTTCCGGAAAGAACGGAAGAAGAATAGGACCAGCTCAAAAGAACAAAAACGCCATTGAAGGCAGCGGCATAAAAAAGGCCCTCTGCACCAAGGGCGGCGGTGACAAGAGGAAAGCCGATAAACCCGCAATTGGAAAAAACTGTGGCCAAACGCTCGGCCCTGTATTGAACATCCTCCCGCTTGGGAATCGCAAGCGTTGCGATAACAATGGCAACGATGTGGAATACCACAGAAAACCCGAAGGCAACCCAGAAGCCCTGCATCAATTCAGGCTCTTTATCACGGTGGAGAGATTTTATGGAAAGCAAAGGAATAATAACAATCAGCAGAAAATTGCAAAAGTTTTTAGCGGCTTCTAAGGTAATAATACCTTTTCGTTCGCATACAATTCCCACCGAAATAAGCAAAAACATAATCGCAACCTGCTGAGCCAGAACCAGCGCCAGTTCCAAAGAAAGACCTCCCCAATGTTGTGTGGTTTACCTACTGCATATTATGGCCGATTAACTTAAAAACACAGTAGTGTTTTCAAGGCATGGCGTATGCTGTGTGCCGCCTTTTGACAGCGTTAACCTTGCTGCATAGTCAATATTCCATAGGATTTTGATGTTGCTTGACTATATTGTACAGTAAATCCGGATGAATCGCAATGCAAGGAATGTAGATAATTCACCGCCTGGAGTGGCTTTTTTTGTTTGTGTAGGCACAGAGAAGCAGCGCCTTTTTCACCGTTTTTCCTTGAATGACATAAAATAAGGTAAAAACATTTGAAAATGGAGAGGTTTTTATGGATTATACGTTGGGAATCCTTCTGCTCCCGTTGGCCTGTATCGGTCTTGTGCAAATCTTTGGCTGGATGTCCGGCAGGCTGCAGCGCCCCCGCCAGCCCCGGCGGCAGAGCTATTATGTCATTCCCGTTTACAGCGGCAAGGAAACGCTGGAGCAGAAGCTGCGCTACGAGCTTTTCAAAATTCGCTGGAGCTTGGATAGCGAAATACCCTATATTATTCTGGTGGATATGGGGATGGATGGCGAAACGCTGGATTTGTGCAACCGCTATATGGGGGATTCTCCCGGCTTTTTTCTGTGTGTCCCCCATGAGCTGGAGAACCTGCTGATGCAGCTGGATAATTTACAAATACAGCAAAACAGGGTATAATAATCGCAAGGCGCTTAGTATACGTCCCATTTTTATGCCCGGCCTACAGCCATGGGCGATTGTACCATGAGGTGAAGGCAAAAGGTTTCGCCTTCTGCCAAAGAAGGCTTTTTTCTTTGATAACTTTCTTTTACAGTTAAAAAGAAAGTTATTGCCTGCACGGCATAAGCGCGACTTACTTTTGTTTTAAGAAAAAAGAAAAGTAAGCAAAAGAAAACTGCCTTTTTATTTCAGCCGGAGGCTGGAGGGGGTTCATGGGGGAACTAGTTCCCCCATGAGGCGCTTTGTGGCTGGAGCTTGCGAATGCCACTTGCGCATTTTCCGCAGAAAATGCAAGCGCCTAAAAGGATGTGCCAGCCGTACGGCATGAGTGCGGAAGTGAAGAATACTCGCTCTGTAAAACCACAAATGACAATTCGATAAAGAATAGCAAGCCTTTTGTTTTTTTGAGAATATACCAGCATCTGCAAGAGCCAAGCAAGTGTGGGCAGTATCTTGCCTTACTAAATAGAAAAATCAAGGAGGTGGACCAAGTGGAGCCAAAGCTGGAAAAAATCACCGGCACCGTGGAAGAAATCATCTTTACCAACGAAGAAAATGGCTTCACTGTCTGCCTGCTCAGTGATGGCCGGGAGATGATTACCGTTGTGGGTGAAATGCCGGGTGTTGCTGCCGGGGAACAGCTGACCGTAACCGGCCGCTACACCGCCCATCCCACCTATGGCACCCGTTTTAAGGCGGAGCTTTACGAGCGGGAGCTTCCGGCTACTTCCGCCGCCATCCTGAAATATCTTTCCTCCGGTTCCATTAAGGGCATCGGCCCTGCCATGGCCCGGCGCATTGTGGATGCCTTCGGCTTGGATTCTCTGCGCATTTTGGAGCAGGACCCGGAGCGGCTGAGCACTATTAAAGGCATCACTCTCAAAAAAGCGCAGGAGATATCCCAAGAATATAAGCACCTGTTTGGCATCCGGTCGGTGATGGTTTCGCTGGCTCAGTATGGCCTTGAACCCTCCATTGCCATTAAGGCATGGAAGCAGTGGGGCACCATGGCAGTGGATATCATACAGGAAAACCCCTATGAGCTGTGCTGTGAGGCGGTGGGCCTTGGTTTTGAGCAGGCTGATGATCTTGCCATTACCCTTGGCACCCAGCCGGAAAGCGGCCGGCGGATTCAGGCTGGTTTGGAGCATGTTCTGCGCCATAACCTGACCAACGGGCATACCTGCCTGCCGTTGGACAAGCTGATTGCAACCGCTGTCCATCTGCTGGAGGTGCCCGATTATCTGGTGGAAGAGGCTGTGGAACGCAGCTCTGAGGATAACAGCCTGATTACCGATACGCTGGAGGGCAAGCGTTTTGTTTATCTGCCTGAGCTTTATGAGGCAGAAACCTATGCCGCCGGGCGTATTGGTATGATGCTCATTACAGCGGGCCCGCCCGGAAAAAAAACCTACGAAAACCAGCTCAACCTTTTGGAGGAAAAGCTGGGCATTCATTATGCCCGGCTCCAGCGTCAGGCGGTGCAGATGGCCCTGCAAAACCCGGCTTTTATCCTGACCGGCGGGCCGGGTACCGGTAAAACCACCACCCTCAACGCTATTATCACGTTGTTGGAGGAAGCGGGGGAAAAGGTAGCGCTGGCGGCTCCTACCGGCCGTGCGGCTAAGCGGATGAGCGAAGTTACCGGACGGGAGGCCAAAACCATTCACCGACTGTTGGAGGTGGATTTCCGGGATCAGGAGGGCAAAAGCCAGTTCAAACGCAACGAGAAAAATCCTCTCCGCCACGATGCCATTATTTTGGATGAGGTTTCCATGGTGGATACCCTGCTTTTTGCCTCTTTGCTCAAGGCCATGCGCCTGAGCTGCCGCCTAATTCTGGTGGGTGACCCAGATCAGCTCCCCTCTGTGGGGGCGGGCAATATTTTGCGGGATTTGATCGCTTCGGATACCATCCCCACAGTTCATTTGGATGAGATTTTCCGGCAGGCTCAGAAAAGCGTGATAGTAGAGAACGCCCACAGCATTGTCCGGGGGGAGATGCCCAATCTGGCGGCAAGGGATGCGGATTTCTTTTTCCTGGCCCGCAGCAGCTATGATCAATCCGCCCAGACCGTGGTGGAGCTTTGTGCCAGCCGTCTGCCTAAGGCATATGGCTTTTCTCCGGCGGATATTCAGGTGGTGGTTCCCAGCCGGGTGGGCGGCCTCGGAACGGTGGAGCTTAACCGTTTGCTCCAGCGCCAGCTGAACCCTCACGATCCCCTCAAGGGGGAGCAGCTTTTCGGAAGCACCCTGTTCCGTGAACAGGATAAGGTGATGCAGGTGCGCAACAACTACGACATTCCATGGAAGCGGGATGACGGCGAGGAAGGCGCTGGTATCTTCAATGGGGATATCGGCAGCATTGAGCTGGTGGATCGCCCCAGTCAAACCCTGCTGATCCGCTTTGAGGATCGTGTGGCCACCTACAGCTTCGAAATGGCCCATGAGCTGGAGCATGCTTGGGCGATTACCGTGCACAAAAGCCAAGGGAGTGAGTTTGAGGCGGTGGTCATGCCGCTGATGAGCTATCATCCACGGCTTTATTACCGCAACATCCTTTATACAGCGGTTTCCCGGGCAAAAAAGATCATGGTTTTGCTGGGGCAGGCTCAAACTGTGGAGAAAATGGTTGCCAACCATAAAAAGGTGCTGCGCTATACCAATTTGGCTTCTTTTTTACAGGAGAGTGCTTTTAATTCTGCACACGCTCTGTCGGAGGAGCTGTAAGGTGAAGGCCGGGGTTTTGGCGTTTTTGGACCGTCTGGCCGGTGTGTTTTTCCCATACCGATGTGCCATCTGCGGGCAGGTGGTGGAATACGAAAAGATGTGCTGCCCTGCTTGTGAGGAGAAGCACCTTCCTCCGCAGGCGGCCGCTGAATCGGCTCAGCCTCCTCTTTCCGGGAGCCTGACCCTTTTTGATTATAAAGGGGAGATTGTCCGGGCTGTGCTGGAAATGAAACGGCTGGCCGAGCGCCGTCAGGCCTGTTTTTTTGCCGGGCAGCTTGCTCTGGCTATGGAGGAGCACTGGCCGCAGATTTCTTTTGATCTGATAACCGCTGTGCCCCAAAGCACCGCAAGACGGCGAAACACCGGCCACAATCAGGCTCAAGTGCTGGCCCGAGAGCTGGCTGGGGAGATGAATATGCCCCAGTGTTATGATTTGCTCAGCCGCTGGGAAAAAAGCCTGCCGCAGCATAAGCTGACCGGAGAAGACCGCAAGCAAAATGCAGAGCTTTCCTATCGCTTGCTGCCCGGTGCATCTCTCCATGGCGAGCGGGTTTTGCTGGTGGATGATGTGCTGACCACCGGGGCCACTGCCAGTGCCTGTGCTGGTCGTTTGCTGGAGGCGGGCGCGAGTGAGGTGCGGGTGGTGGCGGTAGCCCAAACACTGCTCCAGTCGAATTGCGGCGTAAAAAGTCAATGAGCCGGGGGAAAAGCTTGCAAAGCCCCCGGTTTTTGCCTATAATGAATGTAGATGCGGCAAATATACAGTGGTGCCGGCCGGTGGGCGGCCCACTGCACAATTAGGAGGCAGCAACTTGTCATCATTGGATATTGGTATCGATTTAGGAACCTCCAATCTGATTGCCACAGATGTAGAACACAGCACACTGATCCGGGAGCCGGCGGTGGTAGCTCTGAGCACACGAACCGGTCAGGTAATCGGGATTGGTCAGGAGGTTTACCGGATGATTGGGCGGGAGCCCAAAACCATCCAGATTGTCCATCCGCTGCGGGATGGCGTTATTTCTGATTTTAAAATGACTGAGGTCATGCTCAAATATTTGCTTAAAAAAATCTGCGGCGGCAGTTTGCTCAAGCCTCGGGTGGCTTTGTGTGTCCCTTCTGCCATTACCCCTGTGGAATCCCGGGCTGTTATTGATTCGGCGGTGGGGGCGGGAGCCCGCAAGGTTTATTTGATTGAAGAGCCGGTGGCGGCGGCTATCGGGGCGGGTGTGGATATTTCTAAGCCTGAAGGAAACCTGATTGTGGATATTGGGGGCGGCACCTGTGATATTGCGGTGCTTTCCCTTTATGGGATTGTGTGCAAGGCTTCTCTCAAGGTAGCGGGAGGCCGCTTTGATGAAGCGCTGATTCGCTATATACGTGGCCGGTATAATCTGCTCATCGGCGATAAAAGCGCCGAGGAGCTGAAAATGAAGGTGGGCACTGTTTTCCCTGAGGAGGGTGCTCCCGAGGAATATTGGGATATAAAAGGCCGGGATCTGCTCACAGGTCTGCCGAAAAAAATTCAAATCAGCCGCAGTGAGACAGTGGAGCCTTTGCAGGAGCAGATTTACAGCATTATCCGGGCGGTGCAGGGCGTGTTGGAAAAAACACCTCCCGAGCTGGTGGGGGATATTCGCACCAACGGAATTATTCTCACTGGCGGTGGTTCGCTTCTTCACGGTTTGGACAGGCTTATGGAGCAGGAAACCCACGTGGTAACCCGAACAGCACCGGAGGCCTTGGAATGTGTGGCCATGGGAACCGCCAAAAGCTTTGATTATTTGGGCAAGCTGTTTGATGGGTTTGTGAACCCTTCTACCCACACCCATTAATTTTCTGTATGAACATTCATTTTAAAGGCACTAAAAGCACGGGATATCTCGTGCTTTTTTATTTTTGTGGATATGGGCGGTATTGGGTTTCAATGCCGCATCCTTGCCCCCGCATCTATGTATCAATTTGATACATAGATGCGGGGGCTTGTATAATAGCGATAAATCAAATCAAGATAGAAATGTATTTTAGTGATTATACCTGCGGTGTCCAAATTTGGAAATAGTCTGTTATTTTTTTATTGACAAACAGTTTCACCAAGGCTATACTATGAACATTCCTGGGGGTATCCGCCTGGATGGAAAATACAAATTGGTATCAAAATGATACATTGTGGATTCGGGAAGGTTTGAGCGGCCGTGAAAGGCAGACATGTCGGAAGTGATATTCTTGGGAGAGCAGGCATGAGGCTGGGCGATATTGCGCATTTGGCCGGTGCTGTTGCGGATGCTACCTCGGGTATTCTGGGGGCGGATGTTGTCATCATTGACGATCAGCTTGGCCGCATCAACAGCACGTATCCTCAATGTAAGGCGCAAATGGCTGGGGATACCCAGTCGATTTCAGCGGATGTGGTTACACAGGGCAGAACCATCTGTGTCCGCTATCGGGAAACCTATCCTGCTTGCCGGGCCTGCCCCAACAAAGAGGATTGCCCCCTTTGTTCCTTTATCGGCGTTCCCATTTTCGCTGATCGGCAGGTTATGGGTGCTCTTTGCCTGGTTATCACGGAACCGGAATCGATCATATACAGCAATCGGGTTGCTGTTGTGGCTTATTTGGAAAAGATGGCGATCCTTCTGGGCCAATCCTTGGAGGAACACCGGGAGAGCGGTTCCCTGCGGCTTTTATACAGGGAGCAGGAACAGCTTTTGGATACGGTGGAGGAGGCTTTGGTCACCACCGATGAAAAGGGGCAGGTGGAGTATTACAACCATGCCTTTGCCAAGGTGCTGGGCCTCTCGGAAAGCGGCCTTGGCACTTCTGTTTTTAAACTGATACCTCACAGTGTTGTATCCCGGTTTTTATCTCGTCCATCTTGGCCCATTGCGAATAAGATTATTTCCTTTGAGGCCCCTGGTGCCGCATTTTATGGCACCATCAGTGGATTGCGGCGCAGTTCTCCCAATCCGGGCTTTATGTTTATTCTCAAAAGTCTCAGCCCGGCCAGCGATCCTTTCAGCCGGTTAATGGGGGGCGGAAGTACTGCCGCTTTTGACCAAACTTGGTGGAAGCCCACCGATCCTTCTGGGGTGATTGAATCCGCCAAGCGCTTGGCCATTACAGAAGAAACCATTCTGATGGTGGGGGAAGAGAGCCGCCGCCGGGATCTTTTGGCGGGAGCCATCCATAATTTTTCCAATCGGGCCCAGGGTTATTTTGTCACCGTTGACTGCACGATGCTTTCCCCCCTTGCTTTGGAGGAAGAGCTGTTCGGGAAAACCGAGGGTGTGCTGGGCAAGCTGCGTTTGGCCCACAAAGGTACCCTTTATTTTCGGGAAATCGGCGAAATGCCGCTTTATCTACAGGAGCGTTTAGCAGAATTCTTTCGCACCAGCTTGGTTCGGGGCTCCAGCGGCATGGGGGGCGAAACGGATTTTCGGTTGCTGGTTTCCACCAGCGAAAACCTGCGTGAGCTGTGTGCAGAAGGTTTTTTTGCAGAAAAGCTTTATTACCGTATTTCACAGAATGTTCTCACCCTTCCTTCAGTTTGGGAGGATAAGCAACAGCTTGCCGCGGTTATAAAAGCCGCTTTTTCCACCTATACACGGCTGTATTCCAAAGAAGAGCTGGAGGTGGAGCCACAGGCGATCGAGCTGCTCAGCCAGCGGGAGTGGAGCGGCGGCCTGCGGGAGATCAAACGGATTGTGGATTGGCTGGTCTGGAAATGCCGCAGTGTTGTAACCGCTGAGGAAGTCATGGCTTTGCCTGTTCCCCATGTTTCCATTCAAACCCGTGAAGAATTTGAGCGGGAGCAGTTGGAGTATCTTTTGGGGCAGAATTATACCAAGAATGAGATTGCCCGCAAGATGAATATAGGCAGGGCAACCCTTTACAGAAAAATCAACCGTTACAATCTGCGAACAGATGATACACAGGGCAAGGCTTCCAAGCCATAAACAATACCGCTGGTGCGGTGCATTAACTTTGCAAGTGAGATACCATCTGTGAAACCGGATGGATTTCTATATAAAAAATGCTTGGTATTTTAAGGAAAGGAGAAGGCTAAAATTATTTTTAGCCAACGCTGTTTATGAAAAAGTTTTTATCCATTGCACTGATTGCGGTTCTCACCCTGTCAGCTCTGGCAGGCTGCGGAAATTCCTCCTCATCTTCTTCCGGCAGTGCTGCCGCCACCCCGGCCGCAAGTGAGGGAGGCGAGGCCCCTGCTGAAAAGAAGGTAGCCAAAATTGCAGTTTACGCTCCTCTGACCGGTGACCATGCCGAATATGGCAACAGCTTTAAGGTTGCTGCTGAGATTCAGGCTGAAAAATGGAATGCTGCCGGCGGTGCCGGGGACTATACCATTGAAGTTGTTTCTTATGATGACAAGAGCAACGGCGAAGAAGCTGCCGCTATTGCTGAAAAGGTTGTCATGGAAAAAGATATTATGGGTATTATCGGAAGCTATGTTAGCGGTGTCAGCATGGCTGCTACCCCCACCTTCCAGGAATATGGATTGGTGAACATTTCTGCTTCTGCTTCCCACCCGGATTTCACCAAGGAGGGTGACTATATCTTTCGCAACAACACCGTTATCAGTGTTGAGGGTGCTTCCACTGTTGATGCCGTTGTCAACAATCTGGGCGCCAAGAAGATTGGCCTGCTTTATATCAAAACCGACTGGGGTGTGTCCACCTCCACCATCATTGAGAATCTGGTTGCCGAGCGTGCCTCTGAGGGCGTTTCCATTGTAGCCAAAGAAGAATGCATGGATGGTTCTGATGATTACAGTGTTGCTATCACCAACTTCCAGGCTGCCGGCTGCGAAGCGATCATCGTAGTGGGCATGCACAACACCTTTGTTCCTTTTGCCCGCCAGTATCGCCAGCTGAACCCTGAAATCGGCCTTGCTGCTTTTGCCAACCTTTACAACCAGCAGGTTATCGATCTGGGCGGCGAGTTTGTGGAAGGAACCGTTTTCCCTGTTTCCTACTTCAATGAGAGCACCGATCCTCTGGTTGCAGAGTTCCGGGATGCTTTCTTTGAGAAAACCGGCACCTATCCCTCTGGTTTGGCTGCTCAGGCCTATGATGCAGCCGGTATGCTCTGCGAGGCTATTGCCAATGTTGGGGCCGACCGTGCCGCTATCCGGGATTATGTTCAGAGCATCAAGTATGTGGGCGCCGGCGGCGAAACCTCCTTTGACGAAATGGGAGAAGCCCAGAAGGTGTTCAAGAAAGTGGTTATCAAGGGCGGCAAGTTTGAACTGCTTGCGTAGTTCCCAGGATTGCCTGCAAAACACATTTATATAACGGATTTGTTATGGGGAGGCCCTTTGCGGGGGTCTCTCCATATACTCAATCAGCTTCAAAAAAACTCTTTTGAAGCTGATTGAGTATACTTTTAAATTCAGGGGAGGAGAAAGTTTCACGGCGGTTACGGAGGTCTGTGAAACGGTACATGACCAATGCTTTTACAGTATATCTTAAATGGCCTTGCCATCGGGATGGCGTATGCGTTGGTGGCGGTTGGATATTCACTTGTGTTCGGAATTTTGCGGCTGATCAATTTTTCCCACGGCTCTATCTATGCCTTTGGAGCCCACATGGTTTTTGTCTTTGTTGGCATGAACTTTGGCGTTTGGGCGGGCATTGCAGCCAGCATCATTCTCACCGGCCTTTTGGGTGTGGCCATTGATAAGGTGGCTCTCAAGCCGCTGCGCAAGAAGAATTCCATCCCCATCGCCAGCCTGATCACCACCATTGGTGTCAGCTATATTATCCAGAACCTGCTCATGGTCTTTTTGGGCAGTGAGCGCAAATCGTTTCCGGATTTTATGAATTTTGGGAGCTTTATGGTTTCCGGGGTTCAGCTTAAATCCTCCCAGATTGTTTTGTTTTCGGTTTCTTTTGTTCTGCTGGTGGTTTTATCCGTGGTGATTCACAAGACCAAAATCGGTTTGGCCATGCGGGCTGTGGAGCAAAATTCCAGAGCCGCCAGCCTGATGGGGATTGAGGTCAACTCGGTCATTTCTTTCACCTTCTTTTTGGGCGGTGCTTCGGCAGCCATTGCCGGTGCCTTGATGGCGGCTTATTATCAGCTGGTTTATCCCACCATGGGCTTTTTGTTGGGTCTTAAAGCCTTTGCGGCGGCGGTGCTGGGCGGCATCGGCGTTCTGTATGGCTCTGTGGTAGGGGGATTGGTTGTAGGTGTTACAGAAAGCCTTGCCATGGGCTATCTGGGAGGCACCTACCGGGATGCCGCAGCTTTTATCATTCTCATTGTGATCCTGATTATCAAGCCCACCGGATTGTTTGGGAAGAAAGGAATCACAAAGGTGTAATCATGATGAATAAAAAAGAAACAAGCACTTCCACCGGATTCTTCGGTTCTTTCAATACCATTGGCCTGAAATATGGCAAGTGGCTGCTGTGTGCCGGAATTGTTCTCATACTGATTCTGCCGCAGCTGGGTCTCAGCCCCTATATCATGCGGATTATGACCATGATTATGGTATATGCTACCTTGGCCATGGGTCTGAATCTGCCCACCGGCTATACCGGGCAGGTTTCCTTGGGTAATGCCGCTTTCTTCTCCATCGGTGCCTATACCTGTGCCGTGCTGGTGACCAAGACCGGTATGAACTTCTTTTTTGCGCTTCCCTGTGCGGCCTTGGTGGCTGGGGTTGCCGGCTTTTTGCTGGGGCTTCCTTCTCTGCGGCTCAGCGGTTCTTATCTTTCCATCGTCACACTGGGCTTTGCTGAAATTGTGCGCATGGTTGTGACCAACTGGGATAGTGTGACCAATGGCCCTATGGGCATCAAAAACATTCCCCGGCCCCGTCTTTTTGGTATCGAGCTTTCCACTGCCAATGGCGGCACGTATTACTTGATATTTGTCATTCTGCTTTTGGTTTCGCTGGCTTGCTATGCCATTGTCAATTCCAAGATTGGCCGTGCCTTTATGGCCATTAAAGAAGATGAGCTGGCCGCTACTATGATGGGTGTTTCCACCATTTACTACAAGGTGCTGGCTTTCACCCTTTCTGCTGTGATTTCCGGCTTGGCCGGAGGCTTTTATGCCCACTTTATGCGGTATATTGACCCCAACTCCTTTACCTTTGATACCTCCATCCTGATCCTTTCCATTGTGATTCTGGGCGGTATGGGTACCATGCGGGGGATGTTTCTGGGAGCCGCTTTGTTGGTGGCTTTCCCGGAGGTGCTCCGCTTTATGGAGCAGTACCGCTTTGTTTTCTACGGCCTGATTCTGGTTGTGATGATGCGGTTCCGGCCACAGGGTGTGCTGGGCTGGCAATCCAAAAATCCATATAAGTTTCCCCGGGGCGTCTCCCAGGAAACCATTAACGGTTAGGGGGCGCAGAGAAGATGGCTTTTTTTGAAGTGAAATCCATAACCAAAACCTTTGGCGGCCTCACAGCGGTCAACAATGTCAGCTTTCATGTGGAAAAGGGCGAGATCGTCAGCATTATCGGACCCAACGGAGCCGGTAAAACCACGGTGTTTAATATTTTAACCGGTGTTTATACGGTGGATCACGGCGAGATTTTCTTTGATGGCGAGAGTATCCAGAACCACAAGCCCCAAGAAATTGTGAAGGCGGGCATTTCCCGTACCTTTCAAAATATCCGCCTGTTTTCCAATTTGCGGGTCATTGAGAATGTGCTGGTAGGAACCCATACCAACACCAAATACGGCTTTTTTGACGCCTTGTTCCGTACCCCGAAATACCGGAGGCTGGAAGCAGAAAAGGCCACCCGTGCTGTGGAGATCCTGAAATCCATCGGGCTTTCTCACCGCATTCACGATTATGCCAAAAATTTGCCTTATGGCGAACAGCGCAAGCTGGAAATCGCCCGTGCCATTGCAACCGGAGCCAGGCTGCTGTTGCTGGATGAACCGGCGGCGGGCATGAATCCGCAGGAATCGGAGGATTTGCTCAGCTTTATCCGGGAGCTGCGGGATAAAGGCTATACCGTTTTGCTTATCGAGCACGATATGAACGTGGTTATGAATATATCCGACCGCATCTACGTGCTGGATTACGGCAAGGAGATTGCCCACGGCCTGCCTGACGAAATCGCAAACAATCCAGAAGTGATCAAGGCCTATTTAGGAGGTGTAAGCAACCATGCTGACCGTACAGAATCTTAACACCTTTTATGGCCGCATCCATGCCCTCAAAGGAGCGAACATTACAGTGGGTGAGGGGGAAATTGTCACCCTCATCGGCAGCAATGGGGCCGGGAAGTCCACGCTGCTTAACAGCATCACCGGCATTGTGCCGGTGGCCTCCGGTGAGGTGCTTTATCAGGGCGAAAACATTACCAACAGCCCCCCGGCCCACATTGTGAAAAAAGGCATCAGCCTTTCCCCTGAGGGGCGTGAGGTTTTCCCTGCTCTGACTGTAGAAGAAAACCTGAAGCTGGGCGCTTATACCCGCAAGGATAAAGGGCAGATTCAGGCCGCTTTTGAGCGGGTGTATGACCTTTTCCCCCGCCTCAAGGAGCGCATCAAGCAGTCAGCAGGAACGCTTTCCGGCGGCGAGCAGCAGATGCTGGCCATTGGCCGGGCGCTGATGTCCGAGCCTAAGTTGCTTTTGTTGGATGAGCCTTCTTTGGGCCTTGCACCCAATCTGGTGCTGCTGATTTTTGAGCTGATTCAGTCCATTAATAAGCAGGGCGTTTCTATCCTGCTCATTGAGCAGAACGCCAACATGGCTTTGAGCATTGCCCACCGGGCTTATGTGCTGGAAGTGGGCAGCATTACCCTTTCCGGCGATGCTAAGGAGCTTAGCGGCAACGATAAAATCCGCAAGGCTTATCTGGGCGGTTAAAAAACAAAAAATGGATAAAATAAGGATATGAGGCTGCCTCATGTCCTTATTTTTTATCCATTTTTTTGAAAAATACAAAATTGATTACGGGAATATCCCTTTCAAAGAAAATGGCAAAGTTTTAGAAATCCCGCAGTTTATTTCCTGTAATATATATTCGGCCGAGGGCAACAATAAATATGCGGCCAATTTTCATTGTGCCGGAGTTTTTTTAGCTTTTGTGCTGCTCCTGTTTTTGGGGTGGCTCCGGAAATTTTTGATGCGCATATTATGCAGTCGAAAAAGCCGCCTTAGCAGCAGAGATATTTTTATCACCACTTAAAATATCGGATAAAAAGCTTGAGACTATCGGGCCGAAGCCGCAATTTAAAGTTTAAGAGGAGAATTAGAGCAATGCCGAATTTAACATCCAAAGAATTAACGGCTATTGAAGATCAGTTGGGTATTGAACAGAATCTGATCAAGAAATACACCATGTACGCCCAGGCAACACAGGATTCCCAGCTTAAAACCAAGTGCGATGAAATCGCGGCTAAGCATCAGTGTCATTACAACACCTTGCTCAGCCACTTGAATTAAGGGGGAAGAAAAAATGAATCTAGACATGAATTCCGCTTTCGGCGAAAAGGAGATCATGACTGACCTTCTTTCCAGCCAAAAATTTATTACCGATGGCTACAACACTTTTGCCAATGAGTGCGCCACGCCCGCTGTTAAAACCGATTTTATGAACATCCTCACCGAGGAGCACCGTATCCAGCAGGAAATTTTCAATGAGATGCAGAGCCGTGGCTGGTATCCCACCGAGGCCGCTGACATGAACAAGATCAATGCTGCCAAACAAAAGTATCAGGGAAGCGCTCAGTAGCGCTGTTTTTCCATGAAAAAATCCTTTTTCCCTTGGTATATTAAGACGCTTGGGGGAATATGAAAAAGCCATTCGGGTAAAGCCCGAATGGCTTTTTCCGTTTGTTGGTCAGCGAAGCCGGATTCCTTCTTGATCAAAAGCCTTTTTCACTTCCTCCAACAGATAGCGCTCCAGCAAATACCACTGTGCCGAGTCTGCCCACACATGGCAAGTCAGGCGAAGGCCGCCAATGGTCTGCCCACTGACAAAAACGGTTGGCTCGGGTTCTTTCAGGCTCATATCGTTGGAATTGATCACATCGTAGAGCACTTTTTTTACAAAATCCAAATCGTTATCCTGTGTAATGATAAAGGTGACCGCAACACGCCGGGTGGGCAGTGCCGAAAGGTTCACCACGGTGGATTTGGCAACATCACCGTTGGGGAAGTAGATATACCGGTTATCAAAGGTTCTGATTTTGGTATAAACCAGCCCAAGCTCGGTTACAGTGCCGGATTTATCCCCGATCTCTACCATATCGCCTTTGGAAAAAGGGCGTGAAAACAAAACCGAAATCCCCCCGGCCACATTGGCGAGAGTATCCTGCACAGCCAGCGAAAGAGCAAGGCCCAAGGCACCAAAGGCCGCAATAATGGGGGAGATTGGCACCCCCAAAAGACTTACACAGGTGATGGTCAAAGGAATATAGAGAACCACCTTTACCCCGCCTAGAATGAAGCTGTGCAAAGTGGGGTCAACCTTGGAGCGCCCAAGGGCTGATGAAAATATACTCGTAATCGCCCGAATGGCAACAGAACCCAATATCAGCACCACCAGACAGGTGAGAATCTTGGGCCCATATTCCGCCACAAAGCTGGCGAATACATGAACCTTTTCCTCAGCGGAAAGCTGTTCGGCTTGCTCTAAGGTATCCTCCACGGCCTGAGCCATGTCGGGCAGTTCGGGAACCGAAAGTAAAAAACGCAGTATCACAGTGACACTCCCTTGATGTTGTAGTAGAGCAGGAAAAGAGGTGTTTCCCCAGCCCAGACTTTAGAAGAATATAGCAGCAATTTAAACGAAAGACCTTTTAGTTTTGTAATTCTTCCGGAGTCGAATTGATTTCGACGCAGGAATACCACTTTTTGCGCCTTAGAGGCGCAAGCCGGGGGGAATATGGGTGGCATTGGATGCCCCCCATAAAGCTTGTCGGTATTTTATCGACAAGCTGGTCAGGAAAAGAAGTATTTCCCCAGCCCAGTATAGCACAGGGACAAAGAAAAAGAAACGGCTTGTGCTTGGTTGAAAAAAACGGCACAATGGGGTAATATACTCAGTAGTACCCAATAAATCGGCTCGGGAGAAAAGTTGTCTTCCACCGAAAAAGGGAGAGGATCAAACCAATGACGTTGCGGCAAAAGGTTGAAGAAGGCAAGCTGGCTGCGGCTTTAGACCAGCTATATGGGCCAGAGCAGGCGGCTTCGCAGCAGGAGCGGTACCAAAGCCTGCTGGAGGATTTTTCCCGCTTGTTTCCCGGCCAAGAGCCTTGGGGTTTTTACAGCGCTCCCGGGCGCACCGAAATAGGCGGCAACCATACCGACCACCAGTTGGGAAAGGTTTTGGCCGCTGCGGTGAATCTGGATATGGTTTGTGCGGCCAGCCCTTTGGCGGAGCCTGTTATACATTTGTATTCACAGGAAAGGCCGGAAATTCTGGTGGAGCTCAGTGCGCTTTCCCCCCGGCCCGAAGAGTATGGAACTTCTCAAGGGCTGATTCGCGGTGTAGCGGCTTCCCTGGCGGAGAGAGGCTATCAAATCGGCGGTTTCCGGGCTTGCCTCCATTCGCAGGTTCTGCCCGGCTCTGGGCTTTCTTCCTCTGCTGCTTTTTCGGTTGTGATCGGAACAGTGCTCAGCCATTTATACAATGGAGGAAGCATCGATCCTATAACGGTAGCGCTGGCCGGTCAAGAGGCGGAAAACCGCTTTTTTGGAAAGCCTTCCGGTTTGATGGATCAGCTGGCCTGCTCGGTGGGCGGTTTTGCCTTATTGGATTTTGCCAAACCACAGGAGCCTAACGTAAAGAGCATTCCTTTTGATTTGGGTAAAACCGGCTATGCTTTGTGTATCGTCAATTCCGGCGGCAGTCACGCCGACCGTACCCCTGATTATGCCGCTATTCCCGGCGAAATGAGGCAGGCGGCCGGCTGCTTGGGCAAAGAGGTTCTGGGTCAGACCGACCAAAGCCAATTGCTCGCAGCCTTGCCGGAAATTCGCAGGACAGCAGGAGACAGAGCGGCTCTGCGGGCCATCCATTTTTTTGAGGAAAATGCCCGTGTTCCCCTGATGGCCCAGGCCTTGCAGGCAGAAGATTTCCCTCGGTATCTGGAGCTGGTCAAAGAGTCTGGCCGCTCCTCATGGATGTATCTGCAAAATGTTCATGCCGGTGATCCCTTTTATCAGGAGCTTGCACTGGCTTTGGCGCTGACCGATGTTTTCTTGAAAGGGGAAGGCGCTTTTCGGGTTCAGGGAGGTGGCTTTGCCGGAACCATACAGGTTTATGTTCCCCTGCCCCAGCTGCCCGCATACGAGAAATATATGGAGGCGGTTTTCGGCAAAGGCTGCTGCCAAAAAACAGCGGTGCGCCCATTGGGTGGGACAGCCGTTCTCACAGGAGAGAATATTTGATGAGTCAGCGCAAGGATTGCCTGCTGGTTGCGATCAACGCACAGTATATACACACAAATTTAGCCATAAGGTATTTTAACCAGCTACTGGAAGAATCGCCTTATAAAGCGGAAGTGATTGAATTTACCATCAACCAGCGAACCGAGCTGCTGCTGCGGGAGCTGGCGGAGAAAGAAGCTCCCTTGGTGGTTTTTTCCTGCTACATCTGGAATTTGCAGATGGTTTGTGAGCTGGGGGAGCAGCTTCGGCAGGTACGCCCGGATGTGGTGTTGGCAGTGGGGGGCCCGCAGGTCAGTTACCACAGTGAGGATTTTTTGCAGCAAAACCCTGCCTTTGATTTGGTGATTCGAGGCGAGGGGGAACGGGTTCTATTGCCTCTGCTGGAGAACCTTTCAAACAGAGACTGGCAAAAAGTGCCGGGTGTTGTCTTTAACAGTGGGGAAGAACTGGTTGTTACCCCGCAGGCAAGGCCGGTTGACATGGATGAATTGCCCTTTCCTTATCCCGACCTGAGCCAAGTGGAGGGGCGGATTCTTTATTATGAAAGCTCAAGGGGCTGTCCTTTTCGGTGCAGCTACTGCCTTTCCTCAGTGGAGCCGGGGGTGCGGTTCCGCTCTGTGGAGCTGGTTAAAGTGGATTTGCGGCGTTTTCTTGCGGCCGGGGTGCGGCAGGTGAAGTTCATTGACCGTACCTTTAACGCCGATTTGCGCCGTGCCATGGATATCTGGGCTTTTCTCATGGAGGAGGATAACGGCACAACAAACTTTCATTTTGAATTGGAAGGGCGGCTGCTGAGCGATGAGTCTATTGCTCTTTTGGCGCACGCAAGGCCGGGGCTTTTCCAGTTTGAAATCGGCATCCAGACCACCAATCCCCAGACCCTGCGGGAAATTCGGCGGGATGCGGATATTCCCGGGCTGTTTGCTAAAATAGAAGCTCTGCGCCGGCCTGGGAACATTCACCTGCACCTTGACCTGATAGCGGGGCTCCCTTATGAGGATTACCAAAGCTTTGGCCGCTCCTTTGATGCGGTATACGCTCTAAGGCCCCATCAGTTTCAGCTTGGCTTTCTAAAGGTGCTGGGCGGCTCTGAAATGGAGCGCAAGGCAGGGGCGTATGATGCTCTATACCGCAAAAGCTCTCCCTTTCAGATTCTATCCAACCGCTGGATTTCTTATAAGGAGCTTGTTTGCCTTTCCGACGCGGAGGATATGGTGGAAACCTATTACAACAGCGGGCGATTTGATCACATTCTGGGCTGGATGGTGGAGCAATATCCCTCACCCTTTGTCTTCTATCAGGCACTTGGGGATTATTTTTCCGCAAGAGGTTATCATCTGCGCCCTCATTCCAAGGAAGGGTATTATGAAATTCTGTGGGCGTTTATGGCTTTTGCCGGGCTTCCTCAAACTGAGCAGGTCAAGTGGCTGTGCAAGTTTGATATCCTCCTCCACGAAAAGCCCAAAAAGCTCCCCGCCTTTGTGGATGTGGATTTGAGCTTTGCCCATCGTGGCCAGCTGATTGAATTCTGGAAGTCCCCGGAAAACCGGGCGGCTTTTCTGCCCAATCACATGGAGGACGAGCCCAAGCAGATTTTGCGCATGGCTCATGCAGAGTGCTTTCCTTTTGACCCTCAAACCGGCCAGCCCGGGCAATGCTGGCTGCTTTTTGATTACAGCAGCCGTGATGTAACCGGAAAGGCTTTAGTTCAGCCCCTCGATCTTTCTTTTTGACGTACTTTCTTTTTGAAAAAAAGAAAGTACGCAAAGAAAAACCACCCCAAAAGGAAATGCGATAATCAGCATAAAAAAAGGAAACGATTTATTTCGCTTCCTTAGCATATCAAAGAATACAAATGACGTTTCGATCAAACCTTTTTAAAGGTTTGCGGTTTCCAAAGGCAGCGTCTTTGGACGCTGGCCGTAGCCAGCGGAATTCTTTGAACAACAAGCCGTTTTCTTTGATTCTTTCTTTTGCAAGGGAAAAGAAAGAATCAGCCTCTTCTTCAGGCCAAGCTATCTTCAAAAAAGTCCCAGTGGGACTTTTTTGACAAGCTGAGGAAGCGATTTATTTCGCTTCCTTTTTTGCGGCCTTGTTGCTGTTTTTAAGGTTTTCCTTAGCATAGTCGCAGTAAGGAGCCATACAGCAGGCGGGGCAATCGGGGCGGCGGGCCACGCAAACCGCTCTGCCATGCAGCACCAGACGGTGGCAGAAGTCGTTGGAATCCTCCGGCGGAAGAACAGCCCGCAGCTGGTTTTCCACAATTAACGGATTCTTGGAATCCGTTAGCCCCAGCAAATTGGTGATGCGGATGCAGTGGGTATCACATACCACGGAAGGCTTATGGTAAACATCCCCCAGAATCAGGTTGGCGGTTTTGCGTCCAACGCCGGGCAGGCTCAGTAAATCTTCCATAGTATCGGGGACAATGCCCCCATAACGATCTATGAGCATTTGGCACATGGCCACAATATCCCGGGCCTTGGTTTTGTAAAGGCCGCAGGTTTTCACGAGCGCCTCTACTTCCTCAATTTCAGCCTCGGCCAAGCTTTCAAGAGTGGGAAAGCGGCCAAAGAGGCCGGGGGTTACCATATTCACCCGGGCATCGGTGCATTGAGCAGACAGGCGAGTGGCAATGAGAAGCTCGTGGGGCTTTTCGTATTCCAGCGAGCAGATGGCGTCAGGGTATTTTTTTGCAAGGGTTTCCACCAAGAGGCGGGCGTTTTTCTTTTTGGAGGTCATAGAGGGCTCCTTTCCGCAGGGGTTATTTATGGTACTGACTGCCTGCGTTGATGGAAAAGGCACGGTAAATCTGCTCGAGCAACAGCACCCTTGCCAATTGATGAGGGAAGGTCATGGCAGACATGGAAAGGCGCAGCCGGGCCGCCTGCTTTACCGGGTCGCTGAGACCATGAGAACCACCGATCACAAAGGAAAGGTGACTATCCCCGCTCAGCGCAAAATCCTGTATAGCCCCGGCAAGCTCCGGAGAAGAAAGGCTTTTGCCTTCAATGCAAAGAGTGGTTATGGCTGACCGGGCAGGAATTTTTTGCAGAATGGCTTCTCCCTCGGCAGTCAGTGCCTTCTGAATTTCAGCAAGGGATGGGTTGGCAGGCAGGCGGTATTCGGCAAGCTCAGTAATCTTTAGAGTACAAAAGGAGGAAAGGCGTTTGGTGTATTCCCCGCAGGCATCCCGCAGATAGGCTTCCTTTAGCTTTCCCACCGCAAATATTTCAACAGTCATGGTTTCTCCTAGAAAATAATGGGCTGACCCGGACCGTTCCGAGGCGCAACGCACAAGGTATAATCAACATTCTCCGTCATACCGGCCATTTCCAGCTGGCATTTGGTGGTGGCGTGAGCCACAGCCGGCATGTTGTTTTGGCTGCTGAGATGGGCGAGAACCAAATGCACCGAGCCTCTTTGTACCAAGCCTTGGAGCTGCCGGGCGCATTCCGGATTGGAAAGATGCCCCACACTGCTCTGAATACGCCGCTTTAAGTGGTAGGGGTAGGGGGAGCACTGGAGCATTCCCTCATCGTAGTTGGATTCCAGCATAATCAGGTCACAGCGCTCCAGATGGGAGGCTACGGTTTCGGTAATATGCCCAAGGTCGGTGGCAATGCCAATGACCCTTTCATCCGGCATTTCCAGACGAAAGCCCAAGCTTTGGGCGCAGTCGTGGGGGGTGGCAAAGGGGGTGACCCGAATATCTCCCACCACGAGAGCTTGCTCCAGCTCCACCAGCTGGGCACCGGGGGGGATAAGGTCTTGGCTGACCAAATAGTCCAGCGTTCCGCAGGAGGCGAAAACCGGAACCTTGATTTTTTTCAGCAGCACCTTGAGACCCTTAATATGATCAATGTGCTCATGGGTCAGCAAAATGCCCGAAAGGGTGGCTGGGTCCACTGAAATTTGCTCCAGAGCGCTTAGTATAGAGCGGCAGGAAACACCGGCATCCACCAGGAGCCGGGTAGAGCCGCCGGATAAATATGTACAGTTGCCTCCGCTCGAACTGAACAGCGGACAAAAGCGAGACATAGCAGGCCGCCTTTCGTATAAAACCTTGCCTGCTAAACAAAGAAAAAATAAAAGCAAAACTTCATTTTTCCTTTATTCAGCAGGCAGCTAATTGTATATAGAGGAATAAGGCATAGTGCCAGTTCAGAGGCTGGCAGAAAGAGGCTGCTCAGAGAAGCCAATGTGGGTAATATCCGCACCCAGTGACACGAATTTCTCAACAATGTCCTCATAGCCCCGCTCAATGTGGTGAATATCCTCAATGTGGGTGGTGCCCTGCGCCATTAAAGCTGCAATGAGCAAAGCAGCTCCCGCCCGCAGATCCGTGGCCCGCACGGGCGCACCAGTGAGCAGAGGAACACCCTGCACCACGGCAACCTTGCCATCTACCTGAATGTTGGCACCCATTCGCACCAGCTCGTCCACATAACGAAAGCGGTTATCCCAAACGCCTTCGGTAATGACGCTGGTTCCCTCAGCCAAAGCCAGCATAGCGGTCATCTGGGGCTGCATATCGGTGGGAAAGCCCGGATGAGGCTGGGTTTTGATGGTGGTGGAGATGAGAGGCCCAAGGCGGGTAACCCGGCAGCTGTCATCGTATTCAGTAATCACAGCGCCTGCCCGATCCAGCTTGTTTGTAATGGATTCCAAATGCTTGGGTATAATATTCTTAATCAGCACATCGCCGCCGGTGGCCGCCGCCGCAATCATATAAGTTCCGGCTTCGATTTGATCGGGAATAATGGAGTAATCGGTGCCATGGAGAATATCCACGCCCCGGATTTTAATAACATCGGTACCGGCGCCTCGGACATCCGCACCCAAAGAGTTCAGGAAGTTTGCCAAATCCACAATGTGCGGCTCTTTGGCCACGTTTTCCAGAATGGTCAAGCCCTTGGCTTTAACAGATGCCAGCATCAGGTTGATGGTAGCACCTACCGAGACAACATCAAAATAAATGTGGGAACCAATCAGGCTTTCAGTGGCTACAGCGTTGATCATACCGTGATCAATGGAAACCGTTGCCCCAAGGCTCTCAAAGCCCTTGATGTGCTGGTCAATGGGGCGAACCCCGAAATGGCAGCCTCCGGGCATAGAAACACTGGCCTTGCCGGCTCTGCCCAGCAAAGCGCCGAGAAAGTAATAGGATGCCCGCATATGCCGTGCCAGCTCATAGGGAACCACCGGGTTATGAATGCGGGAGGTATCAATTTCAACTGTATGCTTATCCAACATCCGAACGTCTGCGCCCATTTCTGTGAGCATTTTAAAGAGAATGGAAACATCACTGATGTTGGGGACATTTTCAATCACACACCGGCCCTTGGCCAGAATGGTAGCGGGAATAATGGCGACAGCAGCATTTTTTGCTCCGCTGATGGTAACACTGCCGTTTAAGGTGGCGCCGCCCTTAACAACAAATTTTTCCAATGGGCTTTACTCTCCTTGCTTGTATTTTCAGGGTTGTGGAGGTCAATAGGCCACAAAACAAAATCGCCGAACACATCACTCAGCTTATACGGTTTCAAGGTGAAATCCCAGAGAGATTTCAAACCATGTTTTATTCTATTACTTTGAAAATCCGCCCCATTGCGGCAAGCTTTAAACGCCATTGGCAGACTTTTATCCAACAAGCACCATTATAACACTGAAAGGAATAAATGAAAAGTGGTCTGTAACAATTTGTACATGATTGGCCAAGGTTTGTAATACAAATTCGATTCCAGTGCTCAAAGGACCTATAATAGCATAGAATAAGAAAAGAAGGACATCCTCCGGCCAGTTATGGCTGGTTTGTTTTGCAAGGGTTCTGACCTGTTAATAGTGTATCCGCAAAGAGCCGGAAAATTTGGCCGAAAAAGAATTATTTTTTAAAAAATGAGTGCCGGAGGCCTATGGAATTTTCCAGTTCTGTTTGAGTTTGCGTATATCCTATGCTATACTTATAAGCATTAAAATCGAGGATTCGGGCTGCCCTTTAAAGGCTTTTCTTAGCAGCAAAATTCTTGCCAAACCTCTGCCTGTTTATACCCCAAAATGAAATGTTTTAGCGTATAATTATAAGCACAGCGTTTTAATTCCTGTATATAATGTCCACTGAACAAATGCATGCTGCACAACGCATTTGCAAATAGAGCACGCATTGCTCTGTTTAACAGCAAGACATATCTGTTTTGCCGATTCTGATACATTGATTGACTGCCTGAACAATTCAAAAACGTTTTTAAAACCTTGTTGCTGTCGCATTTTTGAATTGCCCAGCAGGCATTATATAAGGAGTATACTCATGAAGATTTCCGTTGTGGAATATACCGGCAAAAAACCGGGAGCGAAGAGCTTATTTTTCAAAAGCGCCGCTGAGAAAAACAGCCAGCTGGCTCGCCAGCGCACTGTGGAGGAGCATCGGGAAAATATGCTTAAGCTGGCGGAGCTGCGGCCTGTTTTGCCCGGCCTTTGCCAGCAGGATGTTTTGGTGGAAGGCATTCCCTGCCAGTGGGTTTATAAAGAAGGGGCTCTTTCTATGCCTGTGATTCTCTATCTTCATGGTGGGAGCTGGGCTTTCGGTAATCTGCGCACCGCCCGACCGGTGGCGGGAATGCTGGCGGAGCTGACAGGCTGCCGGGTGCTCACTGTGCAGTATCGGCTGGCCCCGGAAAATCCTTTTCCCGCAGCGTTGGAGGATTGCTTTAAAGTATACGGGAACCTGCTCTTGCGGGGAATTCCCGGGCATAAGCTGGCCATTTTCGGCGATTCGGCGGGTGGTAACCTGAGCCTTGCCCTGATACACCGTTTAAAAGAATTGGAGATTGCCTTGCCTCAGGCTTTGGCGCTGGCTTCTCCGGTGCCTGATCTAACAGTAGAAAGTGCCCTATGGAAAAGCGGGCAGGATTTGCTGTTTCATCTATACGATGGCCAGCCCGATAATATCTTTGACCGATATGTGCAGGGCCGGGATAAAACCGATCCTTTGATTTCACCTGTCTTTGGCGATTTGAGCGGCTTTCCGCCAACGCTGATTCATGTGGGTGGTGATGAACCGCTGGCTGAGGATTGTGCAGCCTTTGCCCGCCGGGCGGCTGTGGCCGGTTCAGAAGTGGCGGTTAAGGTGTGGAAGGAAATGTTTCACGATTTTTCCATTGTGGGTGTTACCTTGAAGGAGAGCCGGGATTCAATGCGGGAAATGAGCGAGTTTCTTTGCGACTGCCTTCATGTCTAATCCCGCATACAGTCGTTTTAAAAGCTTGCATTCATAAAAAAAGAGAGCCTTATGGAGAATCAATGATCCCCATAAGCGCTCCCATGTTCCAATAAAAACCATTCCATGGATTTTGATGCATATGAATGCTTTGTAGTTAATAAACGGGCAGCAAGCCGCTTTTTGTCTCTGATGAAGTCTCCTGTGCCAGTACATACCGATTGCGCCCATTCAATTTAGCTTGATAGAGGGCGATGTCGGCCTTTTGGTAGAGCTCCTGATAAGAGGTGCCATCTTGGGGCGAAAGAGAGATCCCTATACTGATGGTGACACATGTGGTGCAGTCCAGACCCTCCACCTGCATGGTGCGCATGGCAGCACACAGCTCCTGAGCTTTGTTCTCTACGATGGACAGGCTGCCGATGCTTTTGCAAAAAATCGAGAACTCGTCTCCGCCCATACGGACTACTTCATCCGCACTGCGGAAGATTTTTTTGAGGATGCGGGCACATTCTTTGATCACCAGATCGCCCACCAAATGGCCATAGGTATCGTTAATCATTTTAAAGTTATCGATATCAACCATTAAAAAAGCCTGTGTTTTTTCCTCTGCTTCGGCATGCTGGAGAAAGGCGCTAACCCTCCGCTCAAAGGCATCCCGGTTGTAAAGGCCGGTGAGAGGATCGGTTTCAGCTTTTTTGGTTGCGGCATCCAAGCTGTAAATATACTCGTTGATTTTAAGTTCCATGGATTTCATGGAACTGGCCAAACTGGCGATTTCATCGTTGCTTTTCACTGTTAGCTCGGTCAGAGAGGAGGAAGGGGCGGGAATTTCCTCTGTTTGGTGGATCAAAAATGCATTTGCGGCTTTGGCCATACGGTTGATTGGCAATGTAATGTAGCGGCGCATCATCAGCAGGCACAAACCAGTGGTTACTACAGCTGGAATGCAGAAAACAGTCCAAAATTGATGGAGAAATCCCTGAGCGGTTTCAAAGGGGATGCTGGGCCGCAGTTCTGCCACCGCATAGCCTGTCACTATACCGCCGCTGCCATAAACAGGTGCCTTAAGAGAAAGCAGCTGCTGAGTGGAGTCCGAAGTGCCTGCTTCTCGTGCCAAAGAAGCACCAAGACCCCGCCGTTGGATAACCGGAGCGGTATCATAAATGTAATAGGAGCCTGTTTCAACAGGCTTGATGATGTATAACCCAGCGAGGCTGTTTTCTTCCCGGAGTGTTTGCAGAAGCCTTTGGGTGTCTGCATAAGCCCGATCGATGCTGCGGGTTTCCAAATATGTGTTAAGAGAATCACCATCCACAAACCGAGCCGCTGTTTTGGCTAAGCTTTGCCCCACAGCAGCATGGTGTTTCTCTATAGATTTTTTGTAACCTAAAGTTCCCAATGCAGAGGCCCAGGTGCTCAGCAGCACGGCCAGCGAAATTATGAGAACAGCGGATTTTATTCCTAGTGAAAATTTTCTTTTCAATGTGGTTCCTTCTCCCAACGATGAAAATGAATACCGCCTTAAGATAGCAAGTTTCTGTTTGCTATGCCGGAGATCGTTTTGTGACTTTTTCTTGGCAGATCAGGTGCTCTACAAGAATTTTTTGATTGTTGCCATTTATTTTATACTTTTTTAATTCAGTATCAGCGCGATACTTGTCGAATTTTTGCACTTGCAGCATTTTTGGAGCATTAAACAAAGTTTGCAATTAAAAATAGTCACAATTTACATTGAAAAACAACGGTATTTTTAGATTCGTGATCCTTTTTTAATCACAACGGTGTAAATTAGTTAAGAAGTGCCCCAAAAAATAGATTGAATGGATATACCCAGAAAGGAAGGTATACATGAAGCTGATTGTTGATTTTGCAGGCGTTACCCAGATACAGGAGCTTTACCGGTATTTCCCCGTGGATGGCGTAACCACCAACCCCACCATTCTGGCAAGAGAGGGCAAAAATCCTTATGAGGTGCTTACCGCTATCCGTGAATGCATCGGAGATGATACTGACCTCCATGTGCAGGTGATTTCAGACAAAGCGGAAACCATGCTGGAGGAGGCCAAGCGCATTCGAAGCGTTCTGGGCAGCAATACCTACATCAAAATCCCGGTTACCAGGGAGGGCCTGCGGGCTATCCGCATGATGAAAAAGAACAACTACATGGTCACGGCCACTGCCATTTATAACGCACTTCAAGGCTATTTGGCAGGCTTGGCAGAGGCCGATTTTGCGGCGCCCTATATCAACCGTATTGATAATTTGGGGGCGGATGGGGTGCAGGTGGCCAAGGATATTCACGATATTTTTCGCAGTGGGAATATGCCCACACAGGTGCTGGCTGCCAGCTTTAAAAATTCCCAGCAGGTGCTGGAGCTTGCCAAATATGGCATTGCGGCCGCCACTGTTTCACCGGATGTGATTGAGGGAATGCTGCGGATCGATGCTGCCCAAGGGGCGGTCGGCGTTTTCCGCAAGGATTTTGAAAAGCTGTGCGGCCCGGGAAAAACCATGAAGGATTGCTGAAAAGCGGCCTAAAGAGCGGCCAAATCAGGAAATACAGGAGGCGCTAATCTATGGCAGCCATTAAAATGCTGTGTATGGATATTGATGGTACCCTGCTCAATTCAAAGCTGGAAATAACCCCCGCCACCCGCCAAGCTATTGTGCGGGCTCATCAGGAGAAGGGGGTACATATTATTCTGGCCTCTTCCCGTATGCCCCAAGGGATGACCCCTTTTCTGGAGGTGCTTGGCCTTTCTCAGCCCATGTCCTGCTATGGAGGGGGGCTGATTGTGGAGGAAGACCGCATCCTTTTCAGCCAGAGCCTGCCTTTGAATTCCACCAAAAGGGCCTGTGAGATTGCCCTCTCCTGCGGTGCTCATCCCACTGTATGGGGGCCTCGGAATTGGTATGCACGGGAAATGGATGAATTGGTTACCAAAGAAACAGCCATTATCGGCGGGCCTCCGGTCATTTCCGATTATCCGCCTTTGTTTGCCGGTTGGGAGCGGGATGGCTTTGCCCCCAATAAGGTTTTGTGCATGGGCAAGCCTGCTGTAATCGATCGCCTGACAGCCGCTCTGGAACAGGAGGAGGGCCTGTGGGATTTGGCCCGTTCCAAGGATGTATATCTTGAGGTGGGCCCCAAGGGTGTTTCCAAGGGAACTTCGGTGAATTTTCTCTGCGATTACTACGGCATTTCTCCGCAGGAGGTGATGGCGATCGGTGACCAGGGAAATGACTTGAGCATGCTGCTGGCCGCCGGGCTGGGGGTTGCCATGGGCAATGCGCCGGATCATATTAAGGAGCAGGCGGATGCGGTCACTGCCTCCAATGAAGAAGATGGCATTGCACTGGCTATTGAGCGCTATATACTGGGCGGTCATCACTGAGGCGGTCTATACCGGCTTCATACTCATAGGTTTGTATATGCTCTATATTCCTTAGAGGGTCTGGACAGTCTTATATTAGATATGCTACTATGTTAGTAGGGATTTTTTGGAGCATAAAAATATAGGGGTGATAATAGGTGGCAACCACTTATAAAAACTTTAACTGGGTCACCGAGCGTGGTGCGAGAATCGTTGCTAAAATTGCGATTAACAATTATCCCGCTGGCGAAAATGCGGCGGATGAATGGGTTTATACAATAGAGCGGCTGAGTGTGAACGATGAGATTCAACATGGCCAATGGAACCCGTTGAAAAAAACCATTGATTTTCAGTCTCAGGGGCAAATGCTGCATATCCTGTTGCCGGAACTGATTTCTTTGGAGCTCTTTTCCCGTGAAAAGGATTATTTTCATTCCCGCCGCCAAAATTTTGGTCGGTGAAACAGTCTGCCTTAGGCGGATTTTTACAGAAATAAGTGACAGCATTGGCGCGCAGGAAGCCATGCCAACCCTTGCCCAGATGGAGCAGGTGGTCTCCCTTTAATACCTGCGAACAATACACGCAAAAACTGCTATGAAGAAGAACCTTTAGTGTTCTTCCTCATAGCAGTTTTATTTTTAAAGAATCAGGCTTTTGAATGCCACAATTGGCTCACTGTGCAGAGCCCAGAGCGGCCAGCTTATCCCGGACCCACTCAAGCCGTTTTATATCCAAACCGTGAGGCAGTGAGCAATCCGGCCCGATCAATACACCCACCCGGCCTGCTTCCTCCAGGATTTTTTCCACAGCCGCCTCCAGCTCTTCCTTGGTGCCGGTGTTGAGCAGGCCCTGCACTGTATTCTGGAAGCCGCCGATTACAGCTTTGCCTCCGAAGAGCTTTTTGCCCTGGCCAAGAGTCACACCTTCCACATAGGTGGCCCAGTTATAGGCTTTGGCCTCATAATCCACCCACTGTTCTAAGTTGTTGTGGCGGCCTTCATAACCGCAGATGTGCAGAATGTTGTTATCCCCGGCGGCATTAGCGGCATCCAGTATGATGCGGTCGCTGGGAGAAAAATACTTCCGGTGTTCTTCGTCAGTGATGACATTCACATTCTGGTTCTGCACACACAAAAAGATACCGTCGGCTCCGCTTTCCTTGATAACGGCCTCTGCCATATAGGCAAGGCTTTCACCCATGCGAAGGAAGGCATCCCCCATTTTCTGAGGGACCTGCCGAAACAGCTCCAGAAATTTTTCTTCGCCCACCAGCAAACGCACCAGCATAGAGGGGGAAAATATATTGTAAAAATAGCAGGCATCCTCCCGGATGCTGCAAATGCGCTTTACATGGTCAATGTGTGCCCGAATCCATGGGTTATTCTTATCCAAAGCTGTAACCTGTGCCAAATCCTCCACAGTTTTAAGGTTATAGAGGGGTGCGCTGGGATAGCGGAAAAGGCCATCGCACATGATTTTTACAAAATCCGGTTCCAGAGCCTCCATATAATGCTTATGGCCTTCATAGAGAATCTCCAGCAGTTCCGGGTTGGCAAGAGCATCGGCTTGTTCTTCGTGCTTCATAAAATGAAACCAGAAGGAGAAGGGGACACGATCCACCGGCTGGTTATTAAAAGCGGCTAAAACTCGTTGACGATGTGTCATTTCAGATACCTCTTTTCTTTTGTATGTCAAGGTGACTGGGTAATATAGGCACCTATTCTAACTATATCCGCAAACAGCGCTTTGGGTTTCGGGCATATAACGTAAGTCTATCATACCAAAAATAGTTCCAATACCAAAGAGGTTTGGCAGAATTAATGAAAAATAAGCCTTGAAAATATTGCAGATAGATAAAACCCGGCGCCTCGCCAATGCGAAAGCTGCCGGGTATTTATATTGTGAGCATACAGGAGATTATGGAAGAATCCTCCAAGATATTAGTTATAGCCCTCTCGATGAAACTGCTTTTGCAGGATGCTAATGGCCTTTTTCTCGATGCGGCTAACATAGGAGCGGGATATATTCAGCTTATCGGCTACCTCCCGCTGTGTCAGGGGGCGCTGGCAGAAGAGCCCGTAACGGAGAATAATAATTTTCTGTTCCCTTTTGTTGAGATGCTTGGAAATAAACGAATACATTCTTTCGGATTGCAGGCGAAGCTCAATGTTATCAAAAATATCCTCCTCGCTGGACATAATATCCATGAGGGTCAGGGAGTTGCCATCCTTATCTGTATCGATGGGGTCGGAAATAAAAACATCCTGAGCGCATTTGCGCTGGTTGCGAAAATGCATCAGAATTTCATTTTCAATACTGCCTTTAGTCCGACATCAAGGCCGGCCTTTTTTAGTAGATGTTTACATAAGAGACTGACTCTGCTAGTTGAAGATGCATGAATCACAAAACAGTTATATAGGATCAATCCTTTTTTGCGGCACAAACACCATATTCACTCTGCAATATCCCGAACACATGATTTTCACATATGATTTTCAAAAAAATGAACACAATTACCGAATCGGCGACAGAATATGATATATGCAGATGGTGGATTGTTTCTTGTTTTTCTTCATCCTTTAAACTGCTTTCAACTAGCCTGTCATTTATCTGGTCTCAGTAAAATCTATGTACATTCTTCAATATTTGAGGATTAAATTTTTTCCAGTAAAGTGACAAGCTGTCTTAAATAGTGTACTCCGTGGATTCACAGTAATCCCTTGCCTAAACCAAAACGGTATTTTTCTTTAAAGCAAAAACCGGGGATTTGAGCAATTTGACTAATTAAGATTGAAAAAGTTTGAATTTAATATTAATTGACACATAACAGGGAATCGATATATAATATTTACATCCCCAAAACCTGTAATACAGGTATACAGCCGTAAGGCGAGAGACAAACCATACTAGGATAGGTGATTATTTTGTCGATTGAGCGAGTTGGACGTATTAGTCTAAGCGATCAGGTGCTGGAACAGATGAAAAATTTGATACTTTCGCACGAGTGGCCAACAACCTACAAGCTGCCGTCGGAAGGTGAATTGAGTGAAATGTTCGGGGTTTCACGGGTTACAATTCGCAATGCGCTACACCGGCTTGTTGGGCTTGGATTAATTGAAACTCGCCTTGGCGATGGGTCATATGTTGCACAAATTGACGAAAGTAGTGGACTGAATAATCTCATCCCGGTTGTTTATTTGGAAGAGAATCTTGCAAGTATTTTGGAATTCAGGCGTGAATTTGAATCTGGTGCATGTGCCATTGCGGCGGGCCGGGCTGAAGCTGAGGACATAGCGGATTTGCGCAGGCTGCTTGAGAAAATGCTCACGCTACAAAATGACCGTACAGCACTTGCAGAAGCCGATTTGGAGTTTCATTATCGTATTGCTGAAATTACACGCAACAGCTTATTTATCAAAACATACGAAATTATCAGTGAGGTTTACGCTGCACATATGAAACGGGTAGTGCACGTCATAGGTGGCGAGGCAGGGCGCTATTACCATGCCAAAATAGTGGATGCCATCGAAGCCGGCGATGCAGAAGAAGCACGCAAAGTGATGTATGAACACATCGCTTCTAACAATGAAGTTCTGCATACCGAAAAAGAGTAGAAAAGCATTGCGCTGGCCTTTTTCTATTGATGAGAGCTTTCGTGGGTGCACTTGCGGCAAAGCATAATACGATGTTTTGCAGCGGTTTATTAGGATCCGCGCGCTGTTTCAGCGCTAAATTATTCTATTGTGAAAGCAAAAAAGGAGATGCATTATGAAAAAGAAACTGGCACTATTTCTTACCATGGTCATGGTATTTTCCGTCCTGACGGGATGCTCCGGAGGCACGGCACCAACACAAAATGCACCTACTTCCACAGAATCAGGCCAATCATCCACCGATAACGCAGGCTCATCAAGCGACCCTGTCAAATTCCTTGTTTATGCCTGCATCTCGGGGGCTACCGCAGAATCAGGGCGTCAGTGCACGCTGGCAGCCCAAACTGCAGAGTGGTACATAAACGAAAAGCTGGGCGGATTCCCCTCTTTGGGTGGGCGCCCCATTAAGATTGAAGTGCTTGATTCCACTTCTGACGCCGCCACCGCAACTCTCCCCCTTGAGCGTGCACTTTCTTCGGGAGGATACACATCTGTAATCGGCAACTCCAACTCCTCCATTGCGCTAACAATGCTGCCGATACTCGAAAAATTCAAGGTACCTACCGTTACTGGTGCTGCGGCAAACATCGCTGTTTCCCAACAAGGCAGCTCGTTTGTGTTCCAGCCAGCGGCAACATCCAAATCCTTTATTCCCACACAGCTGGATTTCCTTGAGGAGTATGCAAAATCCATCGGCAAAGATGTAAAAGATCTAAAACTAGGCTTGCTCTACTCCAACGACGCTTGGGGCACCGATCAATCCAACAACACGCGCACTCAAGTTGCTGAGCGCGGTTTGAACCTTGTTTCGGACGAAGGCTATGAGGGCAGCTCCTTTACCGATGCAACACCGCTGATCACAAAGATTCAGAATGCAGGCGTTGATGTTATTCTGCCAAGTGCATACCCCAACGACCTCAAGCTTATCTTCACCGCAATGAATACACTGAATTTTCATCCGCTGGTTGTAGGCGGCGGTGCGGCTATGACATGGCCTTCTCTTTATAAAGATCTTGGAGATGACGTTAACGGCCTTACCTCGGTTGATTCTTGGTGCTGGGACCAAAAAGGCGCCTCTGAAAATGCTGGCTGGATGGAAATGAATGCTTATTACGAAGAGAAAAACAACGAGTTCCTTGCTGGCCAGGGCGGCCCAACCCTTTTCTCCATCATGCTTGCTTACGAAGCAGTAGAAAATGCAAAATCAGACGACCCTGTTGCAGTGCGTGACGAACTGCGGAAACTGAACAAAGAAAACAGCAAATGGTTTGGCGTTGTTAACGGCGAAGGCGATTTCGACGATGAGACAGGCCTAAACACCAAATCCCGTGCAATTATTTTGCAATGGCAAAACGGCAAACCAACCAGTGTATATCCGCCCGAATACGCAACAGGCGTTCTGCTTAATCCAGATACCATGCAACCTTTCGCATAATAGTTTGGAAATGAGGGGCGGGCGTATTACCTGCGTTCGCCCCTGGCTTTTACTAGTATGCTTGGAAATTACCCCCGTAAGGAGGAACATGATAAAATGCTACAGGTTATAATCAACGGGTTGTTAATCGGCGGGGTTTATTCTTTGGTTGCCGTGGGAATAACGATGATTCACGGTGTAATGAAGATCGTTAACTTTGCACAAGGCGATTTTCTTGCCATGGGGCTCTACTTTACCTATGTGATGTATTCTTTTTTGCCACCAGGCAGTGTGCCGTATTGGCTGCTTGTTCCTGTAGGTGCAGCAATGTATTTGGCTGGTTGTATCTTTTTCTCTACCACCATCAAAAAGGTTATCGGCAAAGGCGACAGCAATTATATTTTGCTGACAATAGGGCTATCTTACATAATCCAAAACCTTATTCAGCTAATCTTTGGGCCCGATTACAAAAGCATTGCAGTATCCGATCAGCTCCGCAACGGAGCAGTCTCGCTGGGGAGCGTATCTCTTTCAAAAGCAAGGATTATCGCATTTATTGCAGCGGCAGCATTCGCTGTATTTGTCAACTGGTTCCTAAGCTCCACCGATATTGGCAGAGCCATGCGAGCCACCAGTGAAAACCGTGTTATAGCCGAATCCCTCGGAATTCGCACAAACACTGTGTTTATCACAGCTTTTGCAATGGGCACGGTATTTGCCGGAATTTCGGGTCTTTTAATTTCACCAATCTTTTTGCTTTCTCCCAAAGTAGGCACGCAGTTCTCCACCATAGCCATGTCCGCAATGGTTCTTGGCGGGTTGGGCAACATCAAGGGGGCGCTGATTGGGGGGCTTATTATTGGGCTGGTTGAATCAATGACAAGTTCTTATGTCGGTGTGCTTCTGGCGCAGGCAGCAATTAATATTGTGCTAATGCTGGTGCTGGTATTCAGGCCGTACGGACTTTTTGGAAAGAAAGGACGTGCATCATAATGATTAAGAACATGTTAAGCCCGGCATATATAAAAAAACATTCACTTGCATTTGTCTTTGTTATAGTATGTCTTATCTTTCCGTTTGTGGTAACCAGAAGTTACTTTACACGTGTGCTTATGGAGGTGTTTTTCTTTGCCGCACTTGGCAATGCGTGGAATATCATCGGAGGATATGGTAAACAAACATCATGGGCATCCTCCACATTCTTCTCCATTGGTGCATACACGACTATCATTCTGTTTGCCGGTTCGGGGCAAGCAGGCGGAAAAATTATCCCGGCTCTAGAAATTTCTCCTTGGATAAGCGTATGGCTTGGCATCGCAATTGCAGTTTTGTTTGCCGTAATCATTGGCTTGCCATGTTTTCGTCTTCGTGGAGTGTTCTTTTCTATAGCAACGATTGCCTGCACCACCATATGGCGCCAGCTGCTCATTTACTTTGAGCGCTTTACCGGTGGTTCGTTGGGGCTCACTTTTAAAATTCGCAGCGGTAATACTCTTTGGGGGCTGCATTTCGATTCCGATTTGCCCTATTATTTCATTGCGTTTTTTTGGATGATTATAACCACGCTTATTATCGTGTATATCGATAGCCACAAGCTGGGGTATTATCTCAGAGCCATTTGTGAGGATCAGGATGCGGCGGAGTCGCTTGGGATGAAATCGCAGAATGTTAAATTGCAAGCCTTTATTATCAGTTCGGCGATTATGGCATTTACCGGCATGCTCTATGTGTTCAAAACTGGCTTTGCCGACCCCAATACGCTTGCATCCCACGATATGTCTGTGCGAATCGGCATAGTGGCCATTCTAGGGGGCATGGGCACTGTTTGGGGCCCAACGGTGGGGGCGCTTGTTACAATTCCGCTGCTGGAACTTTCCAATGCTTATTTGCAGGGAATTGGCGGTGGCGGTGCAGGATGGGCGATATATGGTTTGCTCATCGTAATAATGGTTCTGTTCAAGCCCAACGGTATTGTTTCGCTGATTGATGATATAAAGGCGAAATTTTCCCGCAAAAAAGTTGCCGGGGGTGATGATGTTGGATGAGAACCGCAAAACAATAATGGAATTAAAAGGTGTAGACAAGTCTTTTGGCGGTGTTCATGCTATTAACGATTTAAGCTTTTCGGTATACGAGGGCGAAATTCTGGGGCTCATCGGGCCAAACGGCTGCGGAAAAAGCACATCTGTTAACCTTATGACAGGGGTTTACACCCACGACAAAGGCGAAATAATCTACTACGATGCCAAAGGGGAAGCTGTGGGGCTTAAGGCACAGTCGGTGCCTGATAGAGCGAAGCTGGGCATAGGAAGAACGTTCCAAACGCCAAAGCCTTTCACAGACCTAACCGTGTTTGAAAACATTTATACCATCGCTATGCTGTATACCCATTCGCTCAAAGAAGCGCACAAGGTAGCAGAAGAGATTGTACATTTTGTGCAGTTTGATGATATTTCAGATCAAAAATGCACCAAGTTACCCATTGAAAAACGCAAATGGCTTGATATGGCAAGGGTTCTTGCCATGCGCCCTCGAATTTTAATGCTGGATGAGTGCCTTGCAGGGCTTACCCCCAGCGAGATGGAAACAAGCCTTGAGATGGTGCGCAAAATCAATCAGCAGGGCATAACCGTTCTGTTCATCGAGCATGTAATGTCCGCCGTAACCAAGTTGTGCAGCCGTGTGGTTGTTATGGAAGAGGGCCACTTTATGACTGAGGGATGCCCCCTTGAGGTTATGAAAAAGCCCGAGGTTATCCGGGCTTATTTGGGGGAGGATTACCAATGATAACACACAGCTTAATGCGTTGGATATTGGGCATTGCAAAGAGCGGCACCAAAATGCCAGGGAAGATGGGGGGGATTGTTTTTGGAGATGCTTAAGCTGGATAAGGTTTGCGCTGGCTATGGGGATCTGAAGATCCTTTTTGATATAGACCTTTCGATCAAAGAGGGGGAGGTTGTGGCACTGGTAGGTTCCAACGGTGCGGGCAAAACCACAATTCTCCGCACAATATCGGGTGAAGTAAAGCTTCAGTCCGGATCCATTTCTTGGTTTGGCGATGATCTTGTGGCAAAGCCCGCTCATGCACGTGCCGAAATGGGTATTGCCCATATACCGCAGGGGCGTGGTGTTCTCAGCAGCCTTTCGATAACCGACAACCTGATTCTCGGCTCTTACACCAAGCGCACAAAATCGAAACGGCAGGAGCTGCTGAAAACGGTTTTTGATATCTTTCCGATTCTCCGGGAAAGAGAACATCATCTTGCAGGCACACTGTCGGGAGGGCAGCAGCAAATGCTTGCCATTGGGCGTGCCATGATGATGGAGCCACAGCTGCTTATTCTTGATGAACCTTCACTTGGGCTTGCGCCCATTGTGGTTGATGAGGTCTTCCGAATCTTGAACAAAATGAAGGAAAACGGCGCTTCCATGCTTATTATCGAGCAGAATCTTGTTAAGGCGCTGCAGATTGCAGACAGAGGCTATGTGCTGGAAACTGGCAAAGTGGTAATGGCTGACAATAGCTCGGAGCTGCTTGCAAACCCAGACATACGCAAAGCATATTTGGGGATATAATGACTCTATTAATTGAAACGGAGGCGGAGTTTTGAAGGCATTAGTTTACAAGGGCCCTAAACAGCTTGAAATTGAACAGCGTCCCGTACCTGTTCCAAAAGATGGCGAACTGCTGTTAAAAATCAAGGCCTGCGGCATATGTGGCAGTGACATCCACGGCTATCTTGGCCTTACAGGGCGGCGCATTGCTCCCATGGTGATGGGGCATGAGTTTTCAGCAGAGGTTGTAGGGCTGGGAACAGGACTGAAACTGGGGTTTGCTGAGGGCGACCGTGTTTCTGTACAGCCGTGTGTATCATGCGGGGAATGTGATTATTGCCTTGCAGGGGACAACAACCTGTGCGAAAGCCGGGAATTCATGGGTGCCATGGACTATGATGGTGCATTCGTTGAATACCTTTGTGTACCTGAACGGCTGGCATTTAAACTTCCAGACGAGCTTTCTTACAATACCGGTGCACTGATTGAAGCACTTGCCGTATCGTATGCCGGAGTGAAAAAGCTTGGTGACATATCCGGAAAAACCGTAGCCATAATTGGCGGCGGAACCATCGGGCTGCTGGCACTTGTTGCGGTAAAAGCAGGGAATCCCGCCAAAATACTTTTATCGGATCTTAGCCCGCTGCGCCTTGAGGCAGCAAAAAAACTTGGTGCTGATGTGGTGCTCGATCCAAGAGGACAAGACTTTGCGGCAGAGGTTCGTAGCGCATTTGACGGCAAGCTGGCAGATGTCTCGATTGAAGCGGTGGGTGCAACCCCAACTGTGGAGCAGGCAATTGCTGTGCTAAAACCCGGCGGAACCTCTGTGTGGATTGGCAACAGCGCCAAAACCGTGGAAGTGAATATGCAAAGCGTGGTTACACGTGCGCTGAACATCAAGGGGACATATATTTATTCACACGCTGAGTTCGGAGAGGCCATTGAATTTATTCGGGCAAACAACCCCGATCTTTCAGCTCTGGTTTCTCGAGAAGTGAGCTTGGACGATGCTGCTGCTATGTTCCAAGAGCTTGCAGATCATTCCGAAAAATACTTAAAATGCGTCGTTACTTTTTAAGCAGCATAGCTGTAAAACTTATGATTATAAAAAACATCCGCAATGGTGCGACATCTGAAATGGAGGTTGATTTTTATGGCCTATCCAAAAGAATTGTTGGATAGCATCCAAGCAAAGGCGCAGACCTTGCGTCGAAACGTGGTTATTAGCATGGGAGTGGGCAACGCAGGGCATCTGGGTGGCTCAGGGTCTTCTGCGGATATCGTGGCAGCTTTGTATTTCCACAAAATGAACCACGACCCCAAAAACCCCAAGAAACCTGATCGTGATCGTTTTTTGCTTAGCAAAGGGCATGCAGCTATCCTGCAATATTCGGCTCTGGCAGAAGCAGGGTATTTTTCTCGGGATGAACTGCAGCACACCAAAGAACTGGGTGCTATTTTGCAAGGGCACCCGGATGTGCGCAAAACACCGGGGATAGAGGCCGGAACCGGGTCTCTTGGCCAAGGACTTTCTATTGGTCTTGGCATTTCAATTGCACTGAAAGACGATAAGATTCCCGCAAAGGTTTATGTCATTTGTGGCGATGGTGAAATGGCAGAGGGTCAGATTTGGGAAGCGGCTATGGCTGCCAAGGTCTTTAAAGCCGATAACCTTGTTGCCATTGTTGACCAGAACACATTGCAGGCACAGGGAACAGTTTGCGATCGCTTTGATTCTAACCCTCTTCCCGAAAAATGGGAAGCTTTTGGATGGCACGTTATTCAAATTGATGGCCACAATATCGAAGAGATTTTAACTGCACTGGATGCTGCCGATGAAGTGAAGGGGCAACCAACTGTGATTATTGCCCACACCATAAAAGGCAAGGGCGTTAGCTTTGCCGAAGGTGTAGTGAGCTTCCATAATGGCATTCTGACGGAAGAAACATATCAAAAGGCTCTTGAAGAGCTAAAAGCGTAAGGGGGGGCTGAACAATGGGCTATATAAACCAAAGAACGGCATATGGCGAAACGCTGGTGGCGCTTGGCGAAGAAAACAAAAAGATTTTTGTGCTGGACGCTGACTTGGGCGGCTCTACAATGAGCAAGCTGTTTGAACTGAAATTCCCGGAACGCCACCTGGAAATGGGCATTGCCGAAGCAAACATGACTTCTGTAGCAGCGGGGCTTGCTCTGACAGGCAAAATTCCTTTCATTAATACATTTGCTGTGTTTGCAACAGGCCGTGCTTACGACCAGATTCGTCAATCCATTGCCGTTGCAAACCTCAATGTAAAAATTTGTGGTTCTTCTGCAGGCCTTTCGGATTTTGGCGACGGTGCAACACACCAAAGCGTTGAGGATATGGCAATTATGAGAGCCATTCCTAACATGGTTGTTATCAACCCTGCCGATGCCAACGAAATGGTAGAAGCCACAAAGGCAATTGTTGATTACGAAGGTCCTGTGTATCTGCGCACCAACCGCAACGATTACCCCAATGTAACGCCTGAAGGCAAGCCTTTTAAAATTGGCGAGCCATCGGTTCTAAAAGAAGGCACTGACGTTGTTGTGTTTGCCACTGGCTATCCTGTAGGCCTTGCCCTTGCCGCAGCGGAAGAATTGGCGGGCGATGTTTCGGTTAAAGTGGTAAATGTGAGCACAATCAAGCCGCTGAACAAAGAGAAAATTGCAGAGCTTGCTGCCGATTGCAAAGCGGTTGTAACTGCCGAAGAACACAGCATTGTTGGTGGGCTGGGCGGCGCCATTGCCGAAGCTTTGCGTAAATCCTGCAAGCCAATCGAGTTCGTTGGTGTTCAAGATACCTTTGGCTGCAGCGCACACAATTATCTTGAACTGATGGATCACTTTGGCATTACAAAAGAAAACATTGTAAAAGCCGTGTTAGAAGTAAAATAAGCGGCAAAATCCGCTTGGTTTATTACATAAGGAGAGATTCCTTTTCAAGGAGGCTACTATGAAAATTGGATTTATCGGGCTTGGAATTATGGGCAAGCCCATGGCAAAAAACCTGATTAAAGCAGGATATGCGTTGACCGTGTTTGACGTAGTGAAAGAAAGTGTGGATGATGTTGCCGCCGCCGGAGCCAATGTGGGTGCATCCCCCAAAGATGTGGCCGCCGCTTCTGATGTAGTTATCACCATGCTGCCAAACTCTCCCCATGTCAAAACAGTTGTGTGTGGTGAGAATGGTGTTCTGGAAGGCGCAAAACCAGGGCTTATTTTGGTTGACATGTCTTCGATCGCCCCGCTAACCTCCACCGAGGTTGAAAAAGCCTGTGCGGAAAAGGGCGTTAAAATGATAGATGCTCCTGTTTCTGGCGGCGAACCCAAAGCGATTGACGGAACCCTTGCCATTATGGTAGGCGGCGAAGAAGCTGTTTTGGAAACCGTAAAACCTATTCTGCTAAAAATGGGTGCAAGCGCTGTATACTGCGGAAAAATTGGCGCAGGCAACACGACAAAGCTTGCCAACCAAATTATAGTGGCAGTGAACATTGCAGCTGTGGCAGAGGCATATACCCTTGCCAAAAAAGCAGGAGTAGACCCCGCCCTTGTCTTTGACGCAATCAAAGGTGGGCTTGCGGGCTCCACTGTTATGAATGCCAAATCGCCCATGATGCTGGATAGCAATTTTAAACCCGGCTTTAAGGTTGACCTGCACATCAAAGATTTGGGCAATGCCCTGGATACCGGCCACAATGTTGGTTCGCCGCTCCCGCTTACGGCATCTGTTATGGAAATGATGCAAACCCTGCGTGCCGACGAATGCGGACAGGATGACCACAGTGCACTTGCCAAATACTATGCAAAAGTTTCGGGAACCAAAATCGGGAAATAAACCATATGACATGATGACAGCGGGGGCAGTTTTAATGGCTGTCCCCGCTTAAGGGAGAAATGTATAATGGGTATTGCAGAAAATTTGCTCCAGATGTTCTCACTTGAAGGCAAAACGGTACTGTTTACAGGAGCCGGCGGCGGAATTGGCGGAGAGCTTGCCTCTGCGCTTGCAGGTGCTGGGGCTTCTGTTGTGCTGTGCGATATCAACGCAGAGGCACTGGAAAAACGCAAAAAACTCATTGAAGACGCAGGCGGAAAAGCGTCAGCTGTTTTTCTTGATGTTACAAAGCGGGAGAGCATTGACACCGCCGTAAAATTTGCCGCGGCCCAATTCGGTGGAATCGATATACTCGTAAACTGCGCAGGAATTAACAAACGAGAAGGTCTGGCGGATGTTGATGAAGCTACTTACGACAGAATTATGGCGATTAACCTCAAAGGCGCTTTTTTTGTTGCGCAGGCGGTTGCCCCTTATATGAAAGAGAAAAACCATGGCAGCATCATCAACATTGGCTCGCACAACACCGGGCCTATTCTTGGTGGGTGTTCTGTTTATGGTGCAACAAAATGCGGGCTTCTTTCTCTCACGCGCTCCATGGCAGTGGAATGGGCAAAATACAACATCCGTGCCAACTGCATCAGCCCCGGGCATATCAAAACCGACCTGACCACGGTGACTTGGGCGCACCCTACACGCAGCAAATATTTGCTGGACCGCATTGCCCTTAACCGCCCAGGCTATCCCGAAGATATCGCGGGGGTGTGCTTGCTTCTCGCTTCGGACGCTTCCTCCTACATCACCGGCTGCGAATACCGTGTTGATGGCGGTTGTGTTTGCGGTGGGCAGCCATGGGATTATGACACGAACTTTTAGCCGCGCCCGATCAAATTAGGTGCGGGCATCAAGTTAGCAAGCCCGCCTTCTTTTAAAAAACAGGCTGCGCCTTGGGTGACTGTAAACTGGAGGTTTGACACATAAAGAAGTTCTTGTTGATTCCTTTAAGGGAACAAAGAGCTCTTTGGAAATTTGTGGTATAATGGAAGCCGCAATCCAAATACACTCTCCCAAAGCGAAAATTGTATCAATTCCTGTGGTCGATGGCGATGAAGAATGATCGTTGATTAAAGATAAAAATATATTAAGGCCCTGTGCTGGAACACCTGCACAGGGCCTTAATATATCTTATGGGTGCTTGGTTTGCAACTATATGCATCAATTAAACGATCGATCACTTCCTGCTTTTCAAAAATCTCCAAATGACTGTCAGTTAACTTGCTCTTGATCTGAGAGAGATAGAATTTGTGCACTTCATTTAAAATTTGCTGAGTGGACTTTTTCCCCGTGTAATGGAGTATTATGTTGAAAGGGGCACTTCTTGGGGCCATATCATCCCTCCTACAACACATTTATATGAAGGGATGGCTTGACCTTATTATTGCAATCGAAATTTCGCTATACATCTCCATTATGAACCGAATGATGAACAAGGGCTGAGGATGGAAAGAGGTCTGCTATGAGTTGCTTTTTTATATATTCGAGAAAATCCAAGTTCACTGGTAAGGGTGAATCAGTTGAGAATCAGGTAGAGATGTGCAGAGGATATCTTGAACGTCAATTTGGCGATCTATCGGGTCACCAGATAGAGGTATTTGAAGATGAAGGGTTTTCAGGCAAGAATCTATCCAGACCGGAATTTCAACGAATGATGGGCTTAGCGCAAAAGGGAGGCTGCGATTATATCGTTTGCTATCGGCTGGACAGAATCAGCCGCAGCGTCAGCGACTTTTCCAACCTGATTGAAAGCCTTTCCAAACTATCGATTTCCTTTATCTGCATTAAGGAGCAATTTGATACATCTACCCCGATGGGCAGGGCAATGATGTACATAGCATCCGTATTTGCTCAATTAGAACGGGAAACCATTGCTGAACGAATTCGTGATAATTTGCAATTGCTGGCACGCACTGGTCGATGGCTGGGGGGCATAACACCATTAGGGTACGAGTCCCAAAAAGTTTCAAGTAATACGATTGACGGTAAAGAAAAAACACTGTTTAAACTCTCCCCTATAAAGGAGGAGCAGGAACAGGTGGAGTTAATCTTTAGGCTGTTTATGGATGTTCACTCACTAACAAAAGTGGAAACCTATCTGCTTCAACATCATATAAAAACGCGGAACGGCAAAGACTTTAATTCACGGGCGATAAGAGAAATATTGCTCAATCCGGTTTACTGTGTAGCTGATTACGACGCTTATCAATATTTTGTAAAGCAGGAGACTGACTTGTGCTGTGAATCAGAGGCCTTCGATGGAAAACATGGGATAGCCGTATATAACCGTACAAAAAATGATGGTGACAGACAAATTAAGACCTCGGTGACAGATTGGGTCATTACAGTCGGAAAACATAAGGGATTTATCAAAAGCGAGGATTGGATTAAAGTACAGAAGCTAATGGAACTGAATAAACCTAGGATTTGTGCCAAAAGCGTAAAAAATGAAATCTCTCTGCTGAGCGGTCTGCTTGTATGCAAGCACTGTGGCTCATATCTGAGGCCTCTCACAAACACCCATTCTCAGCGCAATTCGGAGGGGAATCAAACTTTTGCCTACAAATGTGAACTGAAAAGGAAAAGCAAGAAGCAACGATGCGATATACCGAATGTAAATGGTAACACCTTAGACAAAATGGTATGTGAGGAAGTATTAAGCTTTGATATAGATGGTTCATGGATGAAGGATAAGCTGAAATCTTTGAGGCAGCAAATGAACAGCTCCAATTCATTGGCACAAACTCAGGCCAATGTTCTCAATGAACGTCTGGTACAAATACAACAAGATATGAATACTTGCCTAAATGTATTTGCAACTAGAAATGTAAGCGACGATATAGTAGCAATAGCCAATGAGCAAATGAAAAAATATCTAGATGATAAAGCAGCGGTTGAACACCGGCTGTTTGAACTGAAAGAAGAAATCAAGATATCCAGCAGTTTTGGCGATCAGGCAGCTATTCTTACAACTGCGCTAAGAACATTTAATAACACATTCCATAGGGCATCTGTACATGAAAAGAGGCTATTTCTTCGAGCAATCATTGAAAAAATAGAATGGGATGGCAAAGACATACATATTTTTTTATTTGGCGAGTCGGCGTAGCAAGGTGTTCGGTGATTTACCACTGCATCGTATACTTGCGATATCGCACCAAGAGTCTTATCGCGTTTTCAATAC